>JAEXJH010000389.1 GCA_023445955.1 Pseudomonadota bacterium | reverse complement strand
CAGTCGCTCCGCGACAGCTCCCCCGCATCGCGGGGGAGCATCTCCTAATCCCAACCCGGAGATCCCCATGAAGGAAACCAAACACGCGGCCTCGCCCGAGGCCCGCGCGGCGCTGGCGGCCGTCCTGACGGCGTTCGAGAGCTTCAAGGCCGCCAACGACCAACGGCTGGCGGCGATCGAGACCAAGCGGGCCGATGTGCTGCTGGAGGAGAAGGTCGGCCGCATCGACGACGCCGTCTCGCGCGCCCAGGATCGGCTGGACCGGTTGATGTCGGACCTGCGCCGGCCTTCTCTTTCGGCTGATGCGCCGCTGGCGCATGTCGTCGACGAGCGCAAGGCCGCCTTCGACCGCTACGTGAAGACCGGCGAGACCCCCGCCGCGCTGCTGGAGGCCAAGGGTCTGTCCGAGGGCGTGGCCACCGCCGGCGGCTATGTCGCCCCGCCGGAGCTGGAGCGGCTAATCCTGCGTCGCCTGGCCGCCACCTCGCCGATGCGCGAGATCTGCCAGGTGCGCACCATCGGCGCCGGCACGTTCCGCAAGCCGGTGTCGCCGACGGGCCTGGCCGCCGCCTGGGTGGCCGAGACCGCGGCGCGTCCGGAAACGACCGCGCCCACTCTGGACGTCATCGACTTCCCGGCCGGCGAGCTCTACGCCAGCCCGGCCGCCACCCAGGCCCTGCTGGACGACGCCTATGTCAGCATCGACGAGTGGCTGGCCGAGGAGGTGCAGGACGCCTTCGCCGCCCAGGAGACCACGGCCTTCGTGAGCGGCGACGGAGTCAACAAGCCCAAGGGCCTGCTGAGCTACGCCGCCGCGCCGGACGCCAGCTACACCTGGGGTCAGGTCGGCTACCTGGCCACCGGCGTCGCCGGCGCCTGGCCGGCCAGCAACCCGACCGACAAGCTGATCGACCTGATCTACGCGGCCAAGACCCAGTATCGCCAGAACGGCCGCTTCGTCATGAACCGCCGCACGGTCAGCGCCGTGCGCAAGTTCAAGGACGCGCAAGGCAACTACATCTGGAACGCAGCGCTGCAGCCGGGTCAGTCGGCGAGCCTGCTGGGCTTCCCGGTCACCGAGATCGAGGCCATGCCCGATGTCGGCGCCAACGCCATGGCCCTGGCCTTCGGCGACTTCGAGAAGGGCTACCTGATCGTCGACCGCGCCGGCGTGCGCGTGCTGCGCGACCCGTACTCGGCCAAGCCGCACGTGCTGTTCTACACCACCAAGCGCGTGGGGGGCGGGGTGCAGAACTTTGATGCGGTGAAGCTGCTGAAGTTCGCGGTGAGCTAGTTCGGCCAGCCTCGGCGCTGCCCCCTCCGGCCCTCTGGGCCACCTCCCCCAGAGGGGGAGGAGACGTCAAAGTTAAGCCGCCCGCACCCGCGTGATGATTTCCTCGTACAGGCTAGCCTTCTCGGCCCCTTCGAAGGCCCCGTACTCGCACTTGGCCATGATGTCGGCCGGCGGGAAGATCACCGGGTTGTTCTTGTAGGTGTCGGGCATCAGCGCCTTGGCCGCCGCGTTCGGGGTCGGGTAGAGGATCGTCTTGGTGATCTCCGCCCCGGCCTGGGCGTCCAGCAGGTAGTTGATGAAGGCGTGGGCGTTGCCCGGCCGCGGCGCGCCTTTCGGGATGCACAGGGTGTCGCTGTTGATCAGCGAGCCTTCCTTGGGCACCACGAAGTCGAGGTCCGGGTCGTCCTTCATCACCTGGGCGATGTCGCCGTTGTATTCGAGCACGAGATCGACCTCGCCCGAGACCAAGAGGTCCTGGCCGTTGTCGTCGTGGAAGGCCTTCACGAACGGCTTCTGCTTGATCAGCATCTGCTCGATCTTCGGCAGCATCTCGGCCGGGATGTCGTTGACGCTGTGGCCCAGATACTTGGCCGACAGGCGCACCAGATCTGCGCTCTCGGACAGCAGGGCGATGCGGCCCTTGTACTTGTCGCTGTCGAACAGCCACTTCCAGCTGTCGGGCACGCCCTGGACCTTGCTCTTGCGATAGCCGATGCCCAGCAGCAGCCAGGTGTAGGGCATCGAGTACTTGCGGCCCGGGTCGTATTCCGGATTGAGGAACGACGGGTCGATGTTCTTCATGTTCGGGATCTTGGCGTGATCCAGCGGCTCGAGCAGGCCGGCCTGGCCCATGCGGGTCACGAACTCGTTGGACGGCACGATCACGTCGAAACCCGGATTGCCCGCCTTGAGCTTGGCGAACAACTCGTCGTTCGTCGCGAACAGGCTCATGTTCACGTCGATGCCGGACGCCTTCTTGAAGTCGCCGAGCGTGGTCTCACCGATATAGGTGTCCCAGTTGTAGAAGTTCAGCTTGGGCTCCTCGCCGCCCGCGCCCGCAGCCTTGGGCTTCTCGCCGCAGGCCGTGAAACTGAAGCCGATCGCCGCCGCCCCGAAGGCCGTCAGCAGCGAGCGCCGCGAGGCCCCGCCATTCCTGTATCCGCTCATCTGAAACTCCCTCTTGTTCCGATGTTTAAGCGTTCATTCCGCACTCAAGCGTTGCGGAGGTACCAGTCGAAATCGAGCTCGGTGACCACCTCGAAGAAGCGCGCCTGTTCGGTGCGCTTGACCGAGACGAACATGTCCACGAAGCGGTCGCCGAGGTAGTCGCGCAGGACCTCCGATTTCTCGAACAGGTCGACCGCCGCGAACCAGTTGGCCGGCAGGCGCGACTTCTCCTTGGCCGCGGCCGCATAGCCGTCGCCGACCACCGCCGGGCCCGGATCGATCTTGTGGGTCAGGCCGTGGTGCGCGCTGGCCAGCAGCACGGCCATGACCAGGTATGGATTGCCGTCGGCGCCGGCGACGCGGTGCTCGACATGGCGCGTCTTGGCCGGTCCCGCCGGCACGCGCAGGCTGACGGTGCGGTTGTTGACGCCCCAGGTCGCGGCGACCGGCGCGTAGGAGTTGGCCTTGAAGCGGCGATAGCTGTTGGCGTTGGGCGCCAGGACGGCCATGCCCTCGCCCAGCAGCACCTTCATGCCGCCGATGGCGTGCTTGAGCATCGCCGAGCCCTCGGTGTCTTCAGCGGCGCACAGGTTGTTACCATCGGCGTCGTTGAAGCTGACATGAACGTGGAAGCCGTTGCCGGCGCGGTCGGCCCAGGGCTTGGCCATGAAGGTGGCCTCGCAGCCATGCCGCAGGGCCACGCCCTTGGCCATGCGCTTGTACAGCAGGGCGTCGTCGCAAGCGCGCAGGGCGTCGGGCTTGTGCTTCAGGGTCAGTTCGACCTGGCCCGGGGCGAACTCCGAGATCGCTCCTTCCAGCGGCACGCCGATCACGTCGGCGGTGTCCCACAGCTCGCGCAGGAACGGCGCGTGGCCTTCCAGCTCGGGCAGGCCATAGACCTGGATGCCGCTGGGACGCAGGCCGGTCTGCATGGACTTGGCCGGCTGCAGCTCGCCGCTGGGGCCGCGCTCGAGGTCGACGAGGTAGTATTCCAGCTCGCACGCCGCGACCGGCGTCAAGCCATCGGCGGCGTAGCGATCCAGCACCCGTTGCAGCACGTGGCGCGGGTCCAGGTCGTTGGGCGTCCCGTCCAGCTCGTACAGCGACAGCATCACCTGGGCGACGTCGGGGCCCAGCCAGGGGGCAAGGGTCAGGGTCCCCGGCACGGGCCGCGCGCGGCGGTCGGCGTCGCCGTCTTCCCAGACCAGGCCGGTGTCCTCGCAGTCGGCGCCGTTGGTGTCGACCACCAGGATCGAGCCCGGCAAGAAGCGGCCGTACTCGTAGATCGCCTCCAGCTCATGGATCCGCAGCCGCTTGCCGCGCGGCACACCGGTCATGCTGGTGAAGAACACATCGACGAACCGCACCTGCGGGTGGGCCGCCAGGAAATCCCGGCATTCCTGGATGTCGGCTACAGCGCTCATGCGTCCCCCATCGCGATCGCAAAACCGTCCACGGCCGCGACCAGCCGGTCGATCGCCGCGTCGTCGGTGACGGGCGAGACCAGCATCATGTTGTGGAAGGGCGCGATCAGGACGCCCCGGTTGATCAGCCACAAGTGCAGCGCCTCCACGGCTTCGTGGTCCAGCACTTTCCGCATGGCGGCGGCATTCTTCGGTGGAGGATCGGCGAAGACCAGCTCGACGCGCGCGCCGACATGGGCGACGGACCACGGCAGGCGGCGGCCGGCGATCACGGTCTTGAGGCCGGCGACCAGGCGATCCGCCCCGGCCAGCATCCTGGAGTAGGCCGCGTCGGTCATGACCTCGGACAGCATGGCGCGCATGGCGGCCATGGCCAGGGCGTTACCCGACAGCGTGGTGCCGATGCCGGACTGGCCTGGACCGATGCGGGCCTGGGCCTCGTCCATCCTCGCCGAGAGGTCAGCCGTGACGCCCCAGACGGCGGCCGGCACGCCGCCGGCGCCGGCCTTGCCCAGGACGAAGACGTCGGGCTCCAGGGCGTAGGCGCGGGTGTAGCCGCCGGGGCCGGTCGAGATCGTGTGGGTCTCGTCGATGATCAGCAGCGTCCCGGCCTCGCGAGTCAGCTGGCGCAGGGCGTCGTGGAAGCCGGGCTCGGGCAGGATCATCCCGCAGTTGGTCATCACCGGCTCGGCCAGCACGGCGGCGACGTCGCCGGACGCGAGGGCGGCTTGCAGCGCTTCAAGATCGTTGAACGGTACGACGCGTGTGGTGGCGGTGAGGTCGTGGACCTGGCCCAGCAGGCCTGGCTTCATTGTCGCGCCGCCGTCCTTTAGCACCACGAAGGCGTCGTCGACCATGCCGTGGTAGCAGCCGTCGAACACCAGCACGACCGGCCGCCGCGTCACCGCCCGCGCCCAGCGGATCGCCGCGCGGTTGGCGTCACTGGCCGTGGTCGCCGCCTGCCACAGCGGCAGGCCAAAGCGCTCGGCCAGCAGCTTGCCGACGATCACCGCCGAGGCGGTCGGCAGCATGAACCCGGCCCCACGCTTGATCTGGTCGGCGACGGCGGCGGCCACCGAGGCGTCGCCATGCCCAAACATCGCCGGCGTGTCGCCCAGGCAGAAGTCGTCATAGAGCTTGCCGTCGACGTCGGTGACCTGGGCGCCGACGCCCTGGGCCGCGAAGATCGGCGACGGGCTAGCCCAGTCGTTCATCCAGTGCATCGGCGCGCCGCCGCGCCAGACTCCGGCGGCCGCCTTGGCCATGGCGACCGAACGCGGATGCTCGGCCAGGAAGCGCGCGCGCTCGTCGGCGAGGAGGTCTTCGAGCGGGCGGGCGAGTTCGGCGATCATCCCACCCCGCCAAAGCACAGGTACTTGGTCTCCAGGTACTCATCCAAACCCTCGGACGAGCCCTCGCGGCCCAGGCCGCTTTCCTTCACGCCGCCGAACGGCGCGACCTCGGTCGAGATCAGGCCTTCGTTGATGCCGACCATGCCGGCCTCGATCGCCTCGGCCACGCGCCAGCAGCGGGCGACGTCCTGGCTGTAGAAGTACGAGGCCAGACCGAACGGCGTGGCGTTGGCCAGATGGATGGCCTCTTCCTCGGTGTGGAACTTCACGATCGGGGCGACGGGGCCGAAGATCTCTTCCTGGAACAGGCGCATGTCCGGCGTCGCGCCGCTGAGCACGGTGGGCTGATAGAACAACCCGCCCAGGTCGTGGCGATCCCCGCCGACGACCACCTTGGCGCCGTCCGCGACCGCCTCGCGCACCAGGCTCTCGACCTTGGCGATGGCCTTGTCGTTGATCAGCGGACCGATCGTCACGCCCTCGCCCGTGCCGGGTCCGACCTTCATCGCCGCGACCTTCTCGGCCAGCCGCGCGACGAAGGCGTCGTGGATGCCGGCCTGGACGATCAGGCGGTTGGCGCAGACGCAGGTCTGGCCGGTGTTGCGGTACTTGGAGGCGATCGCGCCGTCGACGGCGGCCTCCAGGTCGGCGTCGTCAAAGACGATGAAGGGCGCATTGCCACCCAGCTCCAGCGACAGCTTCTTCATCGTGCCGGCGCACTGCTGGTAGAGCACCTTGCCCACCGGCGTGGAGCCGGTGAACGACAGCTTGCGCACCCGGCCGTCCTCGCACAGGGCCTTGCCGATGCCGGCCGAGTCCTTGCCGGTGACGACATTGAGCACACCGGCCGGCACCCCCGCCTCGACCGCCAGGCGGGCGATGGCCAGGGCGCACAGCGGCGTCTCGGCGGCCGGCTTGACCACCACGGTGCAGCCGGCGGCCAGGGCCGGCCCGACCTTGCGGGTGATCATGGCGATCGGGAAGTTCCACGGCGCGATGGCGGCGCAGACGCCGATCGGTTGCTTGATCGACATCAGCCGCTTGCCCGGCATCGGGGTTGGAATGGTGTGGCCGTAGC
The DNA here is from genome assembly GCA_023445955.1 of Pseudomonadota bacterium. Lineage (GTDB taxonomy): Bacteria > Pseudomonadota > Alphaproteobacteria > Caulobacterales > Caulobacteraceae > Caulobacter. The sequence goes on along the minus strand of JAEXJH010000389.1, from coordinate 4,939 downwards.
CGCGCTTGGCCTCGTCGGCGAACCAGTCGATGAACGACGCGCCATAGGCCACCTCGCCCTTGGACTCCGCCAGCGGCTTGCCCTGTTCGGCGGTCATCAGCCTGGCCAGGTCGTCGGCGTGGGCGAGCATCAGGTCGCTCCACTTGCGCAGGATCGCCCCGCGCGCCTTGGCGGTCTTGGCCGCCCATGTTGGGAAGGCCCGATGCGCGGCCTCGATCGCCACCCGCGTCTCACCGGGGCCCAGGTCGGCCACGTTGGCGATCACCGTCCCGTCGGCCGGATTGGTCACCTCGAAGGTGGCGTCACCCTCGATCCAGAGGCCGTCGATGAAGGCTTCGGTTTCAACGAGATTCAGGGTCATGGCAGGGCTACCTCAGCGTCACGGACACGGACTTCAGGTCGGCGTACTTGTGCAACGCATGAAGGCTGCGGTCGCGGCCAAAGCCCGACTGCTTGAAACCCCCGAACGGCATGGTGATGTCGCAGGCGTCCCAGCCATTGACCCAGACGAGGCCCGCCTTCAGCCGCCTGGCCCCGCGCAGGGCGCGGTTGATGTCGGACGTCCACAGGCCCGCCGCCAGGCCGTAGACGGTGTCGTTGGCCAGCTGGATCGCCTCGTCCTCGGACTTGAAGCTCATCACCCCCAGCACCGGCCCGAACACTTCCTCGCGGGCCAGGGTGTGGTCGGCTTCCAGGCGGTCGAAGATGGTCGGCTCGACATAGAAGCCGCCGCTGTCCTGGCGAATGCGCCGGCCGCCCAGCACCCGGCGCGCGCCCTGGCTGTCGGCGGTGGCGATGTAGTCCAGCGCGGTGTTCATCTGCCGCTCGCTGACCATGGCCCCGAACTGCGTGGTCGGATCGAGGGGATCGCCGACGACCATGCCCTTGGCCACGGCCACGACCTTCTCCAGGAATTCATCCTTGATCGAGGCCTCGACCAGCAGGCGCGAGGCGGCGGTGCAGACCTCGCCCTGGTTGTAGAACACGCCCCAGGCGGCGGCCTGCGCGGCCGCATCCAGGTCCGGGCAGTCGGCGAAGACGATCTGGGGCGACTTGCCGCCCAGCTCCAGACTGACCCGCTTGAGGTTCGAGCGGGCCGAATATTCCATCAGCTTGCGACCGACCGGGCCTGAGCCGGTGAAGGCGATCATGTCGACGTCGTTGGACAGCGCCAGGGCCTCGCCGGCGACGCCGCCCAGGCCGGGAACCACGTTAAGCACCCCTGCCGGGAGCCCGGCTTCCAGCGCCAGTTCGCCCAGCTTCAGCGCCGTCAGCGGAGACTGCTCGGCCGGCTTCAGCACCACGGAATTGCCCATGGCCAGGGCCGGCGCGACCTTCCACATCGCCATGTGCAGCGGGAAGTTCCACGGCACGATCGCCCCGATCACGCCCAGCGGCTCGTGCACCGCATAGCTCAGCCGATCGGCCGGCGAGGCGCCGACCTCGCCATAGACCTTGTCCAGCGCCTCGGCGTACCAGCGGCAGGTGTTGATCGCGAGCGGCACGTCGACATTGCGCGCGTCGCTGATCGGCTTGCCGACGTCCAGGCTCTCCAGCAGGGCCAGTTGCTCGGCGTCGCGCTCCATCAGTTCGGCGAGGCGGAACAAGACCTTCTTCTTCTGGCGCGGACCCTGGTCGCGCCAGCGGCCGTCCTCGAAGGCGGTGCGGGCGGCGAAGACGGCCAGCGCCACATCCTCCTTCTGGCAGGCGGTCACCAGGTTCAGCACCTGGCCGTCGCGCGGCGAGACATTGTGGAAGGTCGCGCCCGAGACAGCCTCCACCAGCGCGCCGTCGATCACCGCCCGGCTGGGCAGCTCCAGGCTGGAAAGGCGCTCAGTGATGTCGGCGGGCAGGGTCACGCAGGGAAATCCGTACTGATTGTGATCACAGTTTTCCGGCAAACCGGAAGTGTCAAGCATCCGACTTTATGGCGCGGCGTCTACCGCGGCCCGCATCTTGTCCATGCCTTCGGAAAGGTCAGCGGCGATGGCGCGGCGGGCGCCGTCAGCGTCACCGGCCTTGAGCGCGGCGATGGCCTCGGCGTGGCGGTCGGCGGCCAGGCCGTCCGAGCCCACGCGGCCGAACACCACCCGCATGAACGGCCCGACCTGCAGCCACAGGGCGCCGGCCATCGACAGCAGCACGTCCGCCCCCGCCCGTTCGTAGAGCGCGAAGTGAAAGGCGTGGTTGGCGGTCATGTAGCGGTCGACATCGCCCAGCCGCAGAGCTTCGTCGACATCGGCGTCGATAGCCTGCAGCTGCCGCACCAGGCTGGCGTCGGCGTTGGTCGCGGCGCGGGCGGCCAGCTCCGGCTCGATCCACAGCCGGGCCAGAGACAGCTGCTCCAGGCGGTCGGCGGTGAGCGAAGGCACGGACAAGCGCTTGTTGGCCGGATTGATCGCCAGCGCCCGCTCAGCCACCAGCCGCCGCACCGCGTCGCGCACCGGCATCGGCGAGACGCCCAGCTCGGCGGCCAGGCTGCGCAGGGACACGCCCTTGCCCGGCGCGATACGGCCGGTGATCAGCGCCTGGCGGATCGCCTCGTACACCTGGTCGTGCACGGCTGTTGAATCGGCGAGCGGCCTGCGGGTCTTCATTCACCAGGTTCCGAGAGGGCTTGCCAGTTGACCCGCAATTGCGATCACAATGCAATACCCGGATGGAGTTCCCGTATGTCCAGCGCCAACGACCTCGACGCCTTCTGGATGCCGTTCACGCCGAACCGGCGGTTCAAGGCCCATCCGCGCATGCTCTCGTCGGCCAGCGGCATGCTCTACAAGACGCCCGAGGGCCGCGAGGTGCTGGACGCCACCTCAGGCCTCTGGTGCGTCAACGCCGGCCATGACCGCCCGAAGATCCGTGAGGCCATCCAGCGCCAGGCGGCCGAGATGGACTATGCGCCGTGCTTCAACATGGGCCACCCGCTGGCCTTCCAGTTCGCCTCGCGCCTGGCGCAAGTGACGCCGAAGGGGCTGGACCGGATCTTCTTCACCAATAGCGGCTCGGAGTCGGTCGACACCGCCCTGAAGATCGCGCTGGCCTACCACCGCGCGCGGGGCAAAGGGACCAAGACCCGGCTGATCGGGCGTGAGCGCGGCTATCACGGCGTCGGCTTCGGCGGCATCTCGGTGGGCGGCATCCCGACCAACCGCAAGTATTTCGGCTCGCTCCTGACCGGCGTCGACCACCTGCCCCACACCCACGGCGTGCAGGGCAACCTCTTCGCCAAAGGCCAGCCCGAGCACGGCGCGCACCTGGCCGACGAACTGGAGCGGATCGTCGCCCTGCACGACGCCTCCAATATCGCCGCCGTCATCGTCGAGCCGGTGGCCGGATCGACCGGCGTGCTGGTGCCGCCCAAGGGCTATCTCGAACGCCTGCGGGCGATCTGCGACAAGCACGACATCCTGCTGATCTTCGACGAGGTGATCACCGGCTTCGGACGCCTGTCGGCCCCGTTCGCCGCTGACCGCTTCGGCGTCACGCCCGACCTGATCTGCATGGCCAAGGGCCTGACCAACGCTGCGGTCCCGTGCGGCGCGGTCGCCGCCTCGACGAAGATCTACGACGCCATGCTGGAAGGCGCCGACGCGCCGATCGAGCTTTTCCACGGCTACACCTACTCGGCCCACCCGCTGGCCTGCGCGGCGGGCTTGGCGACGCTGGAGACCTATCAGGAAGAGGACCTCTTCAACCGCGCCGCGTCGATGGAGGCCTACTGGCAAGACGCCATGCACAGCTTGGCCGACGCCCGCCACGTCATCGACATCCGCAACCTGGGCCTCGTCGCCGGCATCGAGCTCGCGCCGCGTGAAGGCGCGCCCACGGCCCGAGCGCTGGAGACCTTCGAGACCTGCTTCGACGAAGGCCTGCTGATCCGCGTCACCGGCGACATCATCGCCCTGTCCCCGCCGCTGATCCTGGAAAACAGCCACATCGACCGCATGGTCGAGACGATCCGCAAGGTGCTGGCGAAGGTCGACTAAACCCTTGCTGCATTTGTCCTTAGGACAAATGCGCAAAGCCTCTTGTCGTCCGCCGACGAACACCGCAAGCCTCCCGCGCAACGACGAAAAAGGGCGGGGGAGGCCCTTTAGGACGCATGACGACGACGCCCGCGACCGCGCCGACCAAAAGCCACTACGTCATCCTGGACGGCCTGCGGGGCGTCGCCGCCCTGATGGTGGTGCTGTTCCACCTGTTCGAGGCCCATGCCGGCGGCGATCCGGAGAAGCAGATCATCAATCACGGCTATCTGGCGGTGGACTTCTTTTTCCTGCTGTCGGGCTTCGTCGTCGCCTACGCCTATGACGACCGCTGGGGCGGGATGAGCGTCGGGGCGTTCTTCAAGCGGCGCCTGGTGCGGCTGCAGCCGATGATCATCGTCGGCACGCTGATCGGCGCGGCCCTGCTGGGCCTGCAGCACTGGTCGATCTTCCCCAAGCTGGCCACCGTCACCGCCCTGCAGGTGCTGGTCATGGTGCTGCTGGGCTTTGTCATGATCCCCGTGACCCCGGCGGTCGAGCCGCGCGGCTGGGGCGAGATCTATCCGTTGAACGGCCCGCAGTGGTCGCTGTTCTACGAGTATGTCGCCAACATCCTCTACGCCGTAGGTCTGCGAAAGCTGTCCAATCGCTGGCTGGGCGCGCTGGTCGCCGTGTCGGCCCTGGCGCTGATCGGCCTGCTGGTCCTGGGTCCGCGCGGCGACGTGATCGGCGGCTGGGCGCTGGACAAGAGCGGCGTCCACATCGGGCTGACGCGGGTGATGTTCCCGTTCTTCGCCGGCGTGCTGCTGATGCGCGTGGGCAAGCGGATCAAGGTTCCGAACGCCTTCGCCGTGTGCAGCCTGCTGCTGATCGTGGGCCTGTCGCTGCCGCGCTTTGGCATCGGCGAGACGCGCTGGGTCAAGGGCCACTAAGCGGGCGCCGGCCAGCACGAT
>JAEXJH010000388.1 GCA_023445955.1 Pseudomonadota bacterium | reverse complement strand
GCTGAGCGGTCGTCGCCGGCGGGGTCGTCGTGGCGGCGGCCGGAGGCGTCGTCACGGCCGGCTTGGGCGCGGGCGGCGGGGCCGACAGGATCGAGGTCAGCGGATCCTCGGTCGTCACCGGCGGCAGGGTCTTGGCTTCCAGCTGCTTCTCGTCGGCCAGCTGGGCGAAGTCCTTGAACAGCAGGATGCGGATGTAGTCGATCGACGACTGGTCAGCGAACAGCACCACGCGCCAGCGGCCGTCCAGGCCCTTCACGGCCGCGCCCACTGGCAGGCCGCGCGGCACGACGCCGCCGTCGCCCGAGGTCACAACGCGGTCGCCCTGCTGGATCGGATCGACGCCGCGCAGATATTCCAGCTTCGGATTGGGACCGCCATCGCCCGTCAGAATGGCGCGGGCGTTGGTGCGGTCGATCATCACCGGCGTGCGCGAGGCGATGTCGGTCAGCAGCAGCACCCGGCTGGCGCCGCCGGCGACGCCGACGATGCGGCCGACCAGGCCGCGCTCGTTCAGCACTGGATTGCCGACCTGGATGCCTTTTTCCGAGCCGGCGTCGGCCAGGCGGGTGTTGGCGAAGGGACCGCGGCTGTCGGCCACGACCCGGGCCGAGGCCATCGGGATCGGCGGATCCGTGCGCAGGCCCAGGAGGCTCTTGAAGCGCTCGTTCTGGTCCTGCAGGTCCAGGGCGCGGTCGCGCCACTGGCGCATCTCGGCCAGCTCGGTCTTCAGGCGGCGGTTCTCCGACGCCGTGAGGAAGTAGCTGCGCAGATAGTCGAAGCCCAGGCCCGTCCAGCGGCCCGGCGCGGAGATGGCGCCGCTGACCGGCTTGGCCACGACGTCCAGCGACTGGCGGGTGACGCCATAGGCCTGCTCCTGGAGGGTCTCGCGACGATCGGCCAGCAGGAAGGCGACGGCGATGACGGCCGCCACGATCAGGGCCACCGCCGCCGTCCAGGTAAGCGGCACTTTCAGGTCGCCGAGGGGACCTTCGCGAAAGGGCACGTACTGTTCTCCCGACGCCCCCCAGGCGCCTCTAGAGGAAAGCCTGGCTTAGGCCAGGGTCGATTCCAGGACGCCCTTCATCCACTTCGGGTGCTCCAGCACCTTGCCGCAGCCCAGGGCCACGCACGACAGCGGATCATCGGCCACCGTGACCGGCAGGCCCGTGTGGTCGCGGATCTCGGCGTCCAGACCGCGCAGCAGCGCGCCGCCGCCCGTCAGCATGATGCCCTTGTCGGCGATGTCGCTGGCCAGTTCCGGCGGGGTGGCTTCCAGGGCCACCTTCACGGCTTCGACGATCTGCCCGACCGGTTCGGCCAGGGCGTCGGCGGCCTGCTTTTCCGAGATGCGGACTTCGCGCGGCACGCCCTGCATCAGGTCGCGGCCCTTGACGTCGATCGACAGCCCCTCGCCGTCGGCCGGCGCGCGGGCGGTGCCGATTTCCTTCTTGATGCGCTCGGCGGTCGTTTCGCCGATCAGCAGGTTATGGTGGCGACGCATGTAGCTGATGATCGCCTCGTCCATCTTGTCGCCGCCGACGCGGACCGAGCGCGAATAGACGATGCCCGACAGCGACAGCACGGCCACCTCGGTGGTGCCGCCGCCGATGTCGACGACCATCGAACCGGTCGGCTCGTGGATGGGCAGGCCGGCGCCGATCGCGGCGGCCATCGGCTCGTCGATCAGGCCGACGCGACGGGCCGAGGCATTCAGGCAGCTGTCGTTGATCGCGCGGCGTTCCACGGCGGTGGCGCCCGACGGCACGCACACGATGACCTTGGGGTTCACGAAGCCCTTGCGGTTGTGAACCTTGCGGATGAAGTACTTGATCATCTCCTCGGCGACTTCGAAGTCGGCGATGACGCCGTCGCGCATCGGGCGGATGGCTTCCATGTGGCCCGGGGTGCGGCCCAGCATCTGCTTGGCCTCGATGCCCACGGCGTGGACGATCTTGCGACCGCCGACGTTACGCAGGGCGACCACCGACGGTTCATTCAGAACGATCCCCTTGCCCTTCATGTAGATGAGGGTGTTGGCCGTGCCGAGGTCGATGGCGATGTCGTTCGAGATCACGCCGAAGAGGGAAGAGAACATTGAAAGCCCTGACTGAGGGGTATGAGGGGCGTAACGGACTTCAGATCGAGGAAGAGGAGCCTGATCCGTCCCGGAGACGGGGTCGGCGGAGAGAAAAAGGCTCCTACTTCAATTCAATGCGAGGACAACATGATTCCCGCATTTGGCGGATTTCGATCCGGTCAACCTGCCTCGATGTCCGACGGGAGCGCCGCCCCCTGGCCGCGCCGTCGTCCGAACGGCCAAAAGCACGCTGACGCCCGCCCGTTTGCCCTGCGAAAGCGTTGAATTCAAGGTCTATTAGCGGGGTTTTCCAACCCTTTTGCGGCCAAGGTCGCCAAGCACCCGAACATGGCGAAATCTAGCCGAGCGCGGCCATGACGACCCCGACCGCCGTTATCCCGCCGGCGGCCATCTGGAAGAGCGTCAGACGCTCCTTGAACAGACGACGGCTCGCGATGGCGGCGACGGGCATCTCGACGACGCCGACCGCCCTCACCGGCCCGACGGGCGACAGGGCCATGGCCGTGAACCACAGGCCCGAGGCCGCCGCGCCGCAGACCCCCGCCCCCAGCGACTGACGCCAAGCGGCGACCACCGCCTTGAGCGAGTCCGGGTTGCGCCAGGCCAGGTAGCTGGTCAGGGCGACCGTCTGGATGGCCTGGACGACCAGCACGGTCGTGAAGGCCGCCGCCGGCGGGTGGACGGGGTCCAGCGCCAGGGCCGCTTGGCGGAAGCAGTTGGCGCACAGGGCGAACGCCGCGCCGGAGGTCAGTCCGGCCAGGATCGCGCCCTTGCGGATGACGACCTCGCCGCGCGGCCACGACAGCGCCGCCAGCCCGACCGTGGCCACCAGCCCGCCGGCCCAGGCGATCGGCCCGACATGGTCCTTGAACACCAGAGCCCCGAAGACCAGCGCGAACGGCAGGCCGCTCTGCTGCAGGGCCGTGCCCAGGGCGAAGGACGAGCGGTGCATCGCCGTCAGCATGGCCGCGGTCGCGCCGATCTGGAACGCGGCGCCGGCGGCGCAGGCGATCCAGAACCGGGCCTGCGGATGAAAATCGAGCCCCGGCGTCGCCAGGACGGCGATACCGGCGAAGACGGCGGCGAACGGCAGGCCGAACAGGAAGCGGACCAGGGTCGCACCCCACGGCCCCGCTCCGCCCATGACCGAGCGCTGGGCGGCGTTGCGCGCCACCTGGAAGACGGTGGCGACGATGGTGATGGGGATCCAGATCATCTTCGACCTTTACGCCGCCCTTAGGCGGGCGGGCTGGTTTCGCATGGAGCCTTTATGCGCCCCGGGGGCAAGACAGGCGGCGTTCGTCGCGATCGCGACGGTTGCTTTCGAGAAGGCTTACCG
>JAEXJH010000387.1 GCA_023445955.1 Pseudomonadota bacterium | reverse complement strand
AAACCGGGAACGACGGAAAGCGGCTGAAACATTACTGAAATTTAAGACGCGCCTAAGGGATGAAAAGGTGTTGGTTTGCGCCTCCGGCGAGGGGGCCGGACTATTTTTCCATATCAGGACCGTACATGCGCCGTCTTATGTCCTCCGCGGCCGTCGCCGTGATTTTGTTCGCCGCCGGCAACGTTTCCGCCGCGACCGCTGCGAAGGCCAAGCCGAAGCCGGTCGCCGTCGCCCAGGCGGGCAGCAAGGGCGCGACCTTCGCCTCGGTGACGACCCAGCTACCGCGCAATGTCCGGCCCTCGCACTACGACCTGTCGTTCACGCCCGACGCCGACAAGATGAGCTTCGCCGCCAAGGTGAAGATCGCCATCGAGGTGGTCGAGCCGACCAGCACCATCACCCTGCAGGCCGCAGACCTGGCCTTCTCCAAGGCCGAGATCACCGGCGTCGGCGCGGCGACCGTCAAGGTCGACGATGAGGCCCAGACCGCCAGCTTCACGTTCGCCAAGGCCCTTCCGAAGGGCAAGTACGTCTTGGCCCTGGACTACACCGGCAAGATCTACACCCAGGCCGCGGGCCTGTTCGCGCTCGACTATGAGACCGAGACCGGCAAGAAGCGCGCGATCTACACCCAGTTCGAGAACAGCGACGCCCGCCGCTTCATCCCCTCGTGGGACGAGCCGTTCTACAAGGCCACCTACAGCGTCGAGGCGACGATCCCGACCGGCCAGATGGCGCTGGGCAACATGCCGATCGCCTCGTCCAAGGACCTGGGCAATGGCAAGACCCTGGTGAAGTTCGCCACCTCGCCGAAGATGTCGACCTACCTGCTGTTCTTCGGCGTGGGCGAGTTCGACCGCGCGTCGGTCAAGTCGGCCGGCGTCGATGTCGGCGTGGTCACCAAGAAGGGCGATACGCCGAAGGCCGCGTTCGCGCTGAAGTCGGCCGCCGACATCCTGCCCTGGTACAACGACTATTTCGGCACCCCGTACCCGCTGCCGGTGCTGGACAACATCGCCGCCCCGGGCCGCAGCCAGTTCTTCAGCGCCATGGAGAACTGGGGCGCGATCTTCTACTTCGAATACGCCATGAACCTGGACCCGAAGATCTCGACGGAGTCCGACAAGCAGAACGTCTTCACCACCGTGGCCCACGAGATGGCCCACCAGTGGTTCGGCGACCTGGTCACCATGGCCTGGTGGGACGACCTGTGGCTGAACGAGGGCTTCGCCTCGTGGATGGAAGGCCGGGCCACCGAGCACTTCCACCCGGAATGGAACTCGGCCCTGGGCTCGGTCGGCGGCCGTGAATACGCCATGGGCCTGGACGCCCTGTCGACCACCCACCCGGTGGTGCAGCACGTGACCACCGTCGAGCAGGCCAGCCAGGCCTTCGACGCGATCACCTACCAGAAGGGCGAGGCCGTCATCCGCATGCTGGAAAGCTATGTGGGCCATGACGCCTGGCGCGACGGCGTGCGAGCCTACATGAAGAAGCACGCGCACGGCAACACGGTCAGCGACGACTTGTGGAGCTCGGTCGAGGCTGCGGCCAAGAAGCCGATCCTGGCCATCGCCCACGACTTCACCCTGCAGCCGGGCGTGCCGCTGATCACCGTCGACGCGGCGACCTGCGCGGCGGGCAAGACCACCCTGACCCTGACGCAAGGCCAGTTCAGCAAGGACAGGCCCGACAAGGCCCCGCTGATTTGGCGCACGCCGGTCACGGTCCAGGCTGTCGGCGGCGGCCAGGCCAAGACCCTGGTCACCGGCGGCAAGGGCTCGGTGACAGTCGACGGCTGCGGCCCGGTGGTCGTCAACGCCGGCCAAGCCGGCTACTTCCGCACCCAGTACGGTCCCGAGCGCTTCGCCGGCATTGTCCAGAACTTCGCCAAGCTGCCGGCGATCGACCAGCTGGGCGTGATGGGCGACGCCTGGTCGATGGGCCTGGCCGGCTACCAGCCCGCCACCGACTTCCTCGACCTGGCCAAGGCCACGCCGGCCGATGCCGAGCCGCAGGTGTTCTCGCAGATCGCCGGGGTCTATTCGGCCATCGACGGTCTTTATGAAGGCATGCCCGCCGAGCGCGCCGCGTTCCGCAAGCTGGCCATCGCCAAGCTGCGTCCGCTGCTGGCCAAGATCGGCTGGAGCGCCAAGGCCGGCGAGCCCGACAGCACCGCCATCCTGCGCGGCCAGCTGATCGGCACGCTGGGCGGCCTGGGCGACGCGGACGTCGTGGCCGAGGCCACCCGCCGCTTCAACGCCGACAAGACCGACCCGTCGGCCATCCCCGGCAACCTGCGCCGCACCATCCTGGGCGTCGTGGCCCGTCACGCCGACGCGGCCACCTGGGATAACATCCACGCCCAGGCCGTGGCCGAGAAGACCCCGCTGATCCGCGCCCAGCTGTTCTCGCTGCTGGCCTCGGCCGAGGACGAGACCCTGGCGAAGAAGGCCCTGGAGCTGGCCCTGACGCCGGAGCCGGGCGAGACCATGTCCAGCACGATGATCGGCCGCGTGGCCGGCTCGCACCCCGACATGACCTTCGAATGGGCCGTGGCCAACAAGGACAAGGTCAACGCCAAGGTCGACTCCACCTCGCGCACCCGGTTCATCCCGGGCCTGGGCGCCAGCTCGTCGAACCCGGCCACGGCCGAGAAGATCAAGGCTTGGGCCGCGGCCAACCTGGCCGAAGGCTCGCGCGGCGAAGCCGACAAGGCCGCCGCTTCGGTGCTGAACCGCGCCAAGATCCGTGAACAGCGGTTGCCGGCGATCACCGCCTGGGTCGGCAAAAACGGCTAAACGCCGGATAACGCGTTATATTTCATGGTCGCGCTCGAAAAGGGCGCGACCATTTTTCTTTGTCCGAAGGACAGAATCCCCCTCGCGGCATGGGGTTATGGCCTTGCGCCCCGTCCCCTATCCCCCATATCCGGCTTCGAAGCGGGGTTGACGGGCTCGTCAACTTCGCACAACGCATTTTGCCCGCTCGGTTTTCGCTAGAGCCCTTTCCGACTGATCGAAACGATCAGGCGGATAAAAAGGGCTCTAAATCAAAAACCAGGAGCATTTCACCGATCCTTTCGGATCGGAAAAGGCTCCGGCGGAACAGGATGTGGAACCAACCGTAAAGCGTACGAACCCATCGGGGACGGGCACGAGAAAAACCAGGGCGCTTCCGAGAAGGCCCTTGTCACCACCGTCCGCCTAAAGGAGCGAACAGGTACCAATATGAGCAAGATTATCGGCATCGACCTGGGCACCACGAATTCGTGCGTGGCCATCATGGACGGCAAGACCCCGAAGGTGATCGAGAACGCCGAAGGCGCTCGCACCACCCCGTCGGTCGTCGCTTTCCAGGAAGACGGCGAGCGCCTGATCGGCCAGCCCGCCAAGCGTCAGGCTGTGACCAACCCGACCAACACGCTGTTTGCGATCAAGCGCCTGATCGGCCGCTCCGCCAGCGACCCGGTGGTCGAGAAGGACAAGGGCATGGTGCCCTACGAGATCGTCAAGGGTCCGACCGGCGACGCGTGGGTCAAGGCCCACGGCAAGGACTACAGCCCGCAGGAAGTGTCGGCCTTCATCCTGCAGAAGATGAAGGAAGCCGCGGAAGCTCACCTGGGTGAGCCCGTGACCAAGGCGGTCATCACCGTCCCGGCCTACTTCAACGACGCCCAGCGTCAGGCGACCAAGGACGCCGGCAAGATCGCCGGCCTGGAAGTCCTGCGCATCATCAACGAGCCGACCGCCGCCGCGCTGGCCTACGGTCTGGACAAGGACAACAACAAGAAGATCGCCGTCTATGACCTGGGCGGCGGCACCTTCGACGTGTCGATCCTGGAAATCGGCGATGGCGTCTTCGAAGTGAAGTCGACCAACGGCGACACCTTCCTGGGCGGTGAAGACTTCGACCTTCGGATCGTCGACTACCTGGCCGACGAGTTCAAGAAGGAGCAGGGCGTCGACCTGCGCAAGGACAAGCTGGCTCTCCAGCGCCTGCGCGAAGAGGCGGAAAAGGCCAAGAAGGAGCTGTCGTCGACGGCTCAGTACGAGGTCAACCTGCCGTTCATCAGCATGAACGCCTCGGGCCCGCTGCACCTGAACATCAAGCTGTCGCGCGCCAAGCTGGAAGCCCTGGTCGACGACCTGATCTCGCGCACCATCGGTCCGTGCGAACAGGCCCTCAAGGACGCCGGCCTGAAGAAGAGCGACATCGACGAAGTGATCCTTGTCGGCGGCATGAGCCGCATGCCCAAGGTCCAGCAGGCGGTGCAGGACTTCTTCGGCCGTGAGCCGCACAAGGGCGTGAACCCGGACGAAGTCGTGGCGCTGGGCGCCGCGGTGCAGGCCGGCGTGCTGCAAGGCGACGTCAAGGACGTGCTGCTGCTGGACGTGACCCCGCTGACCCTGGGCATCGAGACCCTGGGCGGCGTGTTCACCCCGCTGATCGAACGCAACACCACCATCCCGACCAAGCGCTCGCAGACCTTCTCGACCGCCGACGACAACCAGTCGGCCGTGACGATCCGCGTGTTCCAGGGCGAACGCCCGATGGCCGTCGACAACAAGATCCTGGGTCAGTTCGACCTGGTCGGCATCCCGCCGGCGCCGCGTGGCATCCCGCAGATCGAAGTCACCTTCGACATCGACGCCAACGGCATCGTGCAGGTGCACGCCAAGGACAAGGCGACCAACAAGGAGCACTCGATCCGCATCCAGGCCAATGGCGGCCTCTCGGACAGCGACATCGAGCGCATGGTCAAGGAAGCCGAGGCCAACAAGGCCGCGGACGAAGAGAAGAAGAAGCTGGTCGAGGCCAAGAACCAGGGCGAGGCGATCCTGCACTCGACCGAGAAGGCTCTGGCCGAGCACGGCGACAAGGTCGGCGCGGCTGAAAAGACCGCGATCGAGACCGGGATCACCGAGCTGAAGACGGCTCTGGAAGGCGAAGACGTCGAGGCCATCCAGGCCAAGACCCAGGCGCTGATCCAGGCGTCGATGAAGCTGGGCGAGGCCATGTACGCTTCGCAGCAAGGCTCGGCCGATGGCGCTGACGGCGCCGAGGCCGCGGACGATGGCGTCGTCGACGCCGAGTTCGAAGAAGTCGACGACAACAAGCCGGCGAACTAATCGCCATGCGCGCGCCGCGGAACATCAGCGATAGCCCTGTTCCGCGGCCGCGACCTCTTGCCGCTTCGTCCGTGGACGCCTTGCGCCGGACCGCGTGCTATCCCACCTCTTCCTGTATCAACGCCACTTTCGTGGGCCTTTTGGGCGCCAGACGCTGACGATGCGCGACTATTACGAAATCCTCGGCGTGACCAAGACCATCGATGAAGCTGGTCTGAAGTCCGCGTTCCGCAAGCTGGCGATGGAACATCACCCGGACCGCAATGGCGGCTGCGAGAACGCCACCGGCCGGTTCAAGGAAATCAACGAGGCCTATTCGGTCCTTTCCGATCCGCAAAAGCGCGCGGCCTATGACCGCTTCGGCCATGCCGGCGTCAACGGCGGCCAAGGCGGCGGCGGTTTCGGCGGCCAGCAGGGCTTCGACGCCAGCGACATCTTCAACGACGTCTTCGGCGACGTGTTTGGCGAGATGTTCGGCGGCGGCCGTCGCCAGTCGAACGGTCCCCAGCGCGGCCAGGACCTGCGCTACGACCTGGAGATCGCCCTCGAGCAGGCCTATGCGGGCGCCGAGGTCGAGATCAAGGTTCCGGCCGCCATGACCTGCGAGGTCTGCGAAGGCTCGGGCGCCAAGCCCGGCACCAGCCCCACCGTC
>JAEXJH010000386.1 GCA_023445955.1 Pseudomonadota bacterium | reverse complement strand
CCACAGACCTTGGCCGGATCGATCCGGGCCTTCAGGGGCGAGCTCTCCAGCATCCAGCCGATCAGCGCCGACAGCGCGGCGGGACGGTCGGCCATGGCGGTGGCGCGGCTCTGGTCCTTGTAGTTGTCGCCCGGATGGGTGAGGGCGGCGACCACGAAGCCGGCCTCCGCCAGCGCCTGGGCGGTGTCGGCATGGCCGCCGAAGAAGCCGCCATTGCCGTGCGACATGACGATCAGCGGCAGGTGCTCGCCAACGACCGGCGCGCCGGCCGCCACGGTGTGGCCCCACGAGCCCAGCGGCATGAAGGCCGGCTTGGCGTCGGTGGGATACCAGACCCCGACCTCGACCGGCGGCAGGCCGTCCGGACGCGGCTCGTGCAGCACCATGAACCCGGCGTTGGCGGCGATGGCCTGCGACGAGGCGGCGGCGCTCAGCAGGACGGCGAGGAGAAGACTACGGAACGACATGACGGCCCTTCAGCGAAGTGGTGATGAGGCCGCTTTGAGGGACGCGAACCCTTGTCGCCAGGGCGTTTGCGCGAATGGGCGAACGGGTTCGCGAGGCGGCGAACGGGCGGAGGCTGGCGACTCCGCGTAACGTCGCTCTATACCTCTGAGCATGACCACCCGTTCCAACCCGCCGCTGCTGGGGACCGCCCGTGAATGGGCGGTGGATCTGGCCGTAGGTGTCGGGATCGGGGTGCTGCTGGGGCTGATGGGGCCGTTCGGGAGCTTCTTCAACGATGGGCCGCAGGTGCGGATCCCGTACTGGGTCGGCAGCCTCAGCTGCGGAATGGTGCTGTTCGGCTGTCTCTTGCGGCTCGCCGCGGCGGGCGCGCGGCGGGTTGGATGGCCGGACTGGATCATCCTGGCGCCGGTCATCCTGGTCGGCAGCGCGATCCAGGGCGCGCCGCTGCGGGTGGTTGCGATCGCCCTCTGGCCGGCGATCGCCTATTCCGTGTCGCCCTTGGCCTGGTACGGCCAGGGCGTGGCGATCACGACGCCGATCGTGCTGGCCTACTACCTCATCCGCGTGCGCCCTCGCGTACGCACGCCCGCGCGCGAGGGCCTGGTCCCTGTCGAGGCGCCAGCTGTCGCCGCCGATCCGGGCGCGGTGCTCTATCTGAAGATGGAGGACCACTATGTCCGGATCCGCACCGAGCATGGCGCGCGGCTGGAGATGGGGCCGCTGTCGCGGGTGACCGCCGGGCTCGCCGGCGTGAAGGGGCTGCAGACCCATCGCTCGTGGTGGGTGGCCCGGCGCGCGATCGAGGGCGTCGAGCGCGACGGCCGCAACCTGCGTCTGAGGCTTGTCGACGGGCAAACCGCCCCGGTCAGCCGCGCCTCGGTCGCCAAGCTGCGGGCCGCGGGCTGGCTGGCCGAAGAAAATCCGCTTTAGGGCCTGCGGCAGGGCGTCGCGGCCCTTGCGCAAGGTCGAGCTTCGCGCCGGCGTTCTCCGCCGACGGACGTACTTCAAGCGCGAGCATGGCGTTCAAATTCTCGCGACGGAACGTCGCAATCTCGCCTCAAACGCGAACGGCGATCGATCGTGACCTTAACGGCGTAACGTCGTTCGGATCGTTGCGTCTGCACGGATTTTAGGGATTTTCCGAGGCCAATTAGGGTCTTGGAAAGGCCCCCTGCGACGCCTGCGACCAATGTGTCCAGGCCCCCGGCGACCGCTTGCGCCCGATTCGCAAATCATATTAACCATTCGGCCAACGGAAACATTCACCATTAACCAGTCTTAAATTAACTCTCCGGCAAAGTGGCCGAAGGGTTTTCCGGCGGACTTCCGCCTAAGACGTTCGAATACGCCAGATTTGGCGTGGAGGGGCTCATGCGCGTACTGTTGATCGAGGATGACAGCGCGACGGCGCAGACCATCGAACTGATGCTGAAGTCTGAAGGCTTCAACGTCTATACGACGGATCTGGGTGAAGAAGGCGTCGATCTGGGCAAGATCTACGATTACGATCTCATCCTGCTCGACCTCAATCTTCCGGATATGAGCGGCATCGATGTTCTGCGCACCCTGCGGGTCGCGAAGATCAACACGCCGATCATGATCCTGTCGGGCTCGTCGGAGATCGACACGAAGGTGAAGACCTTCTCGGGCGGCGCCGACGACTACATGACCAAGCCGTTCCACAAGGACGAGATGATCGCCCGCATCCACGCGGTGGTCCGTCGTTCGAAGGGTCACGCCCAATCGGTCATCAAGACCGGCGACATCATCGTGAACCTGGACGCCAAGACGGTCGAAGTGAACGGCAACCGCGTTCACCTGACCGGCAAAGAGTACCAGATGCTCGAGCTGCTCTCCCTGCGTAAGGGCACGACCCTGACCAAGGAAATGTTCCTGAACCACCTGTACGGCGGCATGGACGAGCCCGAACTGAAGATCATCGACGTCTTCATCTGCAAGCTGCGCAAGAAGCTGGCCGCTTCGGCCCACGGCAAGCACCACATCGAGACGGTCTGGGGTCGCGGCTACGTGCTGCGCGACCCGAACGAAGCCGTCAACGCCGCCTAACGCGGACGATTTCAGTAAGCGTAACAGTAAAGCGTACCC
>JAEXJH010000385.1 GCA_023445955.1 Pseudomonadota bacterium | reverse complement strand
GCTTCGACGTCACCCTGACCCCGGACAACCTGGGCAAGGTCGACGTGCGCATCGAGATCGGCCGCGACGGCGCGATGACCGCCTCGATGAAGTTCGACACGGTCCACGCCGCCCAGGAGCTGCGCGGCAAGGCCGCCGAACTGCGTCAGGCCCTGGCCGACGCCGGCTTCACCGTTTCCGACAACGGCCTGTCGTTCGACGTCTCCAGCCAGAACAACGGCCAGAACTCCAACCCCTTCCTCGCCTTCCAGGACTTCGGCGACCAGGGACAGCGCGCCTTCTCGGGCCGCGCGTTCCAATCCGCCCTGACCGGTGAGGAAGACATCGCCATCACCCCCGAACTGCTGCCCGGCCTGAAGACGGTCGCCGACAGCGGTCTGGACATCCGGATCTAAGGAAGGATCGCCATGACCACGGCCGTCTCGTCGCAAAACACTTCGTCGGTTCTCGACAAGATCAACAACTCGCGCACGTCGCTCGCCAACAACGAGCAGACGTTCCTGAAGCTGCTGACCACCCAGCTGAAGAACCAGGATCCGCTGTCGCCCACCGACACGACCCAGATGACCCAGCAGATCACCTCGATGACGGGCGTCGAGCAGCAGTTGGTCACCAACGACCTGCTGGCCGCCCTGGTCGGCATGAACACGGGCACGGGCCTGTCGGAAAGCGTCGGCATGATCGGCAAGCAGATCACCGCCACCAGCGACAACTCGACCCTGAAGAACGGCAGCGCGATGTTCTCGTGGAGCCAGCCGGGCGCCTCGAGCACGCTGACCGTCGAAGTCAAGAACGCCGCCGGCAAGGTGGTCCGCACCATCAAGCCGGACGATCAGTCCAGCGGCGCCCACACCCTGACCTGGGACGGCAAGGACGACAGCGGCGCCCAGCTGGCGGACGGCGGCGTCTACACCATCGCCGTCACGGCCAAGGGCCCGGACGGCAAGGACATCAAGGCGACGAACATCAAGGGCCGCACCGAAGGCGTGGTCACGGGCGTCGATAACTCCACTGGCCAGGCGATGGTGATCATCGACGGCAAGATGGTGCCCGTGGACAACGTCATCGGCGTCGCCACGGTCGCCAGCACCGACACCAAGACGGACACAAAAGCGGCCGCCTAAGGCCCCGGACTACCCCATCGAACGGGCGTCAGAATGACGCCGACGCGGTCCCCGGAAGACGGTCTTCCCCCGGACCCAAACGCAAACAGCGCTGAACCCTTCGAACCCCATTCAGAAGTAGGAATTCAGTCATGAGCATCAACAGCGCCATGCTCGCCGGCGTCTCCGGCCTGATCGCCAACTCGTCGGCCCTGGCCGCGATCTCGGACAACATCGCCAACGTCAACACCGTCGGCTACAAGCGCTCCAGCGCCAACTTCTCCACCCTGGTCACCTCGGGCTCGAAGAACCAGGCCTACAGCGCCGGCGGCGTGAAGGCCCAGACGCACCAATATGTCAGCCAGCAGGGCCTGACCCAGTCGACGACCTCGAACCTCGACCTGTCGATCTCGGGCTCGGGCTTCTTCGTCACGACGGAAAAGCCGGAAAACCTGACGGCGACCGACACCCGCTCGTTCACCCGCGCCGGTTCGTTCCAGCTGGATAACCTGGGCTACCTGCGCAACGACGCCGGTCTCTACCTGCAAGGCTGGCTGGCCGATCCGGTCAGCGGCCAGATCACGCCCGACCCGTCGGACCTGATGCAGCTGTCGTCGATCAACGTGGGCAGCGTCGGCGGCACGGCCGAGAAGACCACCCGCGTCGGCGTCAACGCCAACCTGCGCTCGGAACAGCCGGTCGCCGCCGCCGTCTCGTACAAGGTCGGCACCGCCGGCTCGCCGTCGAAGACCAACGTCCAGGACTCGGCCCTGGTCAACCACAACTACGACGTCGTCTACAGCTCGACGGGCGTGGCCAATCCGGTCGGCGCCAACAACGAGTACCTGGTCGACATCAAGGAAAACGGCGTGATCGTCGCCAGCGGCAAGGTCGGCTACGACTCGACCGGCGCGCTGGTCAGCTCGACGATCGACTACAAGGGCGCCGCCACCCCGGCCGGCAACACCACGACCACGGCGATCAACTCGGCCGGCGACACGGTCGACCTGGTCGACCTGGGCATCTCCACCGACGCCGACGTGAAGCTGGGCAAGCTGTACGATCCGTCGACCTGGTCGATGTCGGACTACGCCCAGGACAACACCAAGGGCGTCAAGCCGGACTTCGAGATCCAGGTCCCGCTGTCGGACTCCAAGGGCGGCCAGCGCACGGTCACCCTGTCGCTGCTGAAAGGCCCGGGCCCCAACGAATGGTACGCCGAACTGCGCGCCAAGCCGGGCGACCTGGCCAATAACGGCAACGGCCTGATCAGCTCGGGCCTGGTGAAGTTCACCACCGACGGCAAGCTGCAGAGCACGGGCAACCTGTTCGGCGGCACCAACCCGACCTCGATCTCGATCCAGGCCTCGGGCACGCCGCTGGTCACCCAGCCGGCCCCGCCGGCCGCCCAGCTGCCGCAACCGCCGATCTGGGCCGACAGCCTGGGTATCGACACCCAGGACGTCCAGATCGACCTGGCCAACGCCGCCGGCGGCCTGACGCAGTACAACAGCCAGTCGGTCGTCCAGTCGGTGAACACCAACGGTACGGCCTTCGGTAACCTGACCAACATCGAGGTCGACAACGACGGCTACGTCTCGGCCATCTTCGACAACGGCGTCACCCGCCGGATCGCCCAGGTCGCCGTGGCCACCTTCAGCAACCCCAACGGCCTGAAGGGCGTCAACGGCAATGCTTACCGCGTCACCAACGAAAGCGGCACCTACAGCCTGAAGGCTCCGGGTGAGGGCGGCGCCGGTTCGCTGGCTCCTTCGACGCTGGAAGCTTCGACGGTCGATCTGTCTACTGAGTTCACCGGCCTGATCACCACGCAACGCGCCTACTCGGCGTCGTCGAAAATCATCACGACTGCAGATCAGATGCTTGAAGAACTCCTGAATATTAAGCGCTGATCATAGGGATTAACGCTCTTTAATTCTTGTGTTTCACATCGAGACACTACGGACTGCTAAAGGAGCCAGCCTGTTTAGGCATCTTTTACTATTGGGATTAAGTCGCTGTTATTAGGCGGCGCCTATAGTGAGGCCTCAACAGTGATGGTTGTGGGAAAGGCGTAAAGCCATGTTGCAACAGCAGCGCACGAACAGCCGGGGTGAAAAGTATGTCATCGGTCCGACCGGTGCGCCTCTTACCCTGTCGGATTTGCCGCCGCCGGAAACCCAACGTTGGGTGATCCGTCGTAAGGCCGAGGTCGTGGCCGCCGTCCGCGGGGGTCTTCTCTCGCTCGACGAGGCCTGCGATCGCTACAAGCTGACGAACGATGAGTTCCTCAGCTGGCAGCAGTCGATCGATCGGCACGGCCTGGCGGGCCTGCGGACCACCCGGATCCAGCAGTACCGTTAAGAGTCGAAAGGGGTGCGTTAATGTGACCACCCCTCGACGCTCCTGAAAACCCCGCGGGCCTTGCGCCACAAGGGTTCGAAGACGTTCAGCGGCCGCTCCCGAGAGGGGGCGGCCGCGGCGTTTTGGCGCCTCGGGCGCCGCCTTCCAGGCCCAAATATAAACGCCTCGTTTACCTTGTACTGGGTAAATCCTGCCTACCGACGCGGCGGTTCTCGTTCGCTTCGTCGGTTCCTCCCTCGCGGGAGGGCTGTGGGATCAAGGGTGAGGCTTCGTGGAAAGCTTTCTGGGTTCAATCAAGCAGTTTGGCGTCGGCCGTCTGGCCGCGATGCTGGGCGTTGGCGCCGGCGTCGTCGCGGTCCTGGTGGCCCTCGTCATGTTCATGGGCAAGGAGCCCAATGAGCTGCTGTATTCGAACCTGGACCTGAAGGAGGCCTCCAGCGTCACCCAGGCGCTCGACCAGGCCGGCATCAAGTACGAGACCAAGGGCGACGGCTCGACGATCATGGTGGCGCGCGACAAGGTCGCCAGCGCCCGCCTGATGATCGCCGGCAAGGGCCTCGTGAGCTCCGGCTCCATCGGCTACGAAATCTTCGACGGCAACAACGCGCTGGGTCAGACCGACTTCGTCCAGCAGCTGAACCGTCAACGCGCCCTGCAGGGCGAACTGGAACGCACCATCAAGGCCATGCAGGGCGTCAACAGCGTCCGCGTCCACCTGGTGCTGCCCAAGCGCCAGCTGTTCGAGGAAGACGCCGAGCAACCCTCGGCCGCCGTCACGATCGGCGTCGGCGCTCGCGAGCCCGCTTCGGAAATGGTCCGCGCCATCCAGAACCTGGTCTCGTCGTCGGTCCCGAACATGAAGGCCGAGAAGGTCGCGGTCATCGACCAGCACGGCAAGACCCTGTCGGCCCCGTCGGACGACAGCCTGGCCGGCAAGGAAGCCGAAGACCGTCGCACCGAGGCCGAGGCCCGCATCGCCAAGACCGTCAAGGACATGATCGAAGGCGTGCTCGGCCCGGGCAAGGCCCGCGTCAACGTCACCGCCGACCTCGACCTGAACCGCGTCACGACCCAGGAAGAGAAGTTCGATCCGGACGGCCAGGTCGTCCGCTCGGAAAGCACCAACGAGCAGGGCAACAGCGAGACCAAGAACGACGACACCTCGGGCGTCACCGCGACCTCGAACGTGCCGGGCCAGGGCGCCGCCAATGGCTTCCAGCAACTGGGCTCGCGCTCGAACGCCAACGAGAGCGTCACCAACTACGAGATCTCCAAGTCGGTCACCACGACCGTCCGTGAGCCGGGCACGATCCGCAAGGTCGCCGTGGCCGTGGCCATCGACGGCGTCACCGCCCCTCCGGGCAAGGACGGCAAGCCGGGCGCCTACACCCCGCGCACCGCCCAGGAGATCGCCCAGATCGAAGAGCTGGTGAAGACCGCCGTGGGCTTCGATCCCCAGCGCGGCGACCAGGTGAAGGTCACCAACATCAAGTTCCCGCAGCCCGAGGACCAGGGCCTGGAGAAGCAAGGCCTGCTGTCGGGCTTCGACAAGAACGACATCATGCGCTTCGCCGAGCTGGGCATCCTGGGCGTCGTGGCCCTGCTGGTCCTGCTGTTCGCGGTCCGTCCGTTCATCAAGAACCTGTCGGCTCCCGCGCCGGGCCAGATGGCCCTGGCCGGTCCGGGCGGCCAGCCGGTGACCCGCCTGGTCACCCTGTCGGACGGCACCCAGCAGCAGGTCGTCATCGACCAGTCGGGCGAGCCGATCGCCATCGCCGGCCCGGCCGGTCCGCAGTCGGAGATCGACTCGCGCATCGACATCGCCAAGATCGAGGGCCAGGTTAAGGCCTCGTCGATCAAGCGGGTGTCCGAGTTCGTCGAAAAGCATCCGGAAGAGTCGGTCGCGATCCTCCGTAACTGGCTGCACGAGTCGAACTGATGGCCATGAAAGTCGCCGTCACCGATATCAAGAACCTCTCGGGGCCGGAAAAGGCCGCGATCGTTCTGCTCGCGCTCGGTGAAGACCACACCAAGATCTGGGAAGCCCTGGACGACGAGGAGATCAAAGAGGTCTCCCAGGCCATGGCCGGCCTCGGCACGGTCTCGGCCAGCGTCGTCGAAGAGCTGCTGGTCGAGTTCGTCTCGGGCATGAGCTCGACGGGCGCGATCATGGGCTCGTACGAACAGACCCAGCGCCTGCTGGCCTCGTTCATGCCCCAGGAGAAGGTCGACGCCCTGATGGAAGAGATCCGCGGTCCCGCGGGTCGAACCATGTGGGACAAGCTGGGCAACGTGAACGAAGCCGTTCTGGCCAACTACCTGAAGAACGAATACCCGCAGACCGTCGCGGTGGTGCTGTCCAAGGTGAAGTCCGACCACGCCGCCCGCGTGCTGGCCTGCCTGCCGGAAGACTTCGCCCTGGAATGCGTCACCCGCATGCTGCGGATGGAGCCAGTGCAACGCGAGATCCTCGACAAGATCGAGATGACCCTGCGCACCGAATTCATGTCGAACCTGGCGCGCACGTCCAAGCGTGACAGCCACGAGATGATGGCCGAGATCTTCAACAACTTCGATCGCCAGACCGAAGCCCGCTTCATCGCCGCGCTGGAAGAGCGCAACCGCGAGGCCGCCGAGCGGATCCGCGCCCTGATGTTCGTCTTCGAGGACCTGTCGAAGCTGGACCCGGGCGGCATCCAGACCCTGCTGCGCGGCACGCCGAAGGAACAGCTGGCCCTGGCCCTGAAGGGCGCCTCGGACAAGCTGCGCGACATGTTCTTCTCGAACATGTCGGAGCGCGCCGCCAAGATCATGCGCGAGGACATGGAGAGCATGGGCCCCGTGCGCCTGAAGGACGTCGACGCCGCCCAGGTTGGCATGGTGCAGGTCGCCAAGGACCTGGCCGCCAAGGGCGAGATCATGCTGGCCGGCAGCGGCGGCGACGACGAGCTGATCTACTGAGGAGGATGGCATCATGATGGACACCCCTCACCGCAAATTCGGCTTCGACACGGTCTTCGACGACCGCGGCGGCGTCGCCTACACCCCGCCGAAGGTGAAGAAGAGCTTCACTCTCGAGGAGGTCGAGGCGGCCAAGGCCGAGGCCTACCAGCAGGGCGAGCGCTCGGCCGTGGCCCGCGCCGAGCAGGAGGCCGCCCACGCCCTAAACGACGTGGCCCACGCCATCCGCGAGGCCTTCGGCTCGCTGACCCACGTGGCGCACGAGCACCGCGAGGGCTCGGCCCAGCTGGCCCTGGCCTGCGCCCGCAAGATCGCCGACGCGGCCCTGCATCACTTCCCCGAGGCCCCGATCGCGGCGGCGCTGGAGTCGCTGGCCCGCGAGGTCGAGGCCCAACCGCGCATCTTCGTCCGGGTCTCGCCCGAGCTGGAAGAGCGCACCCAACAGGCGCTGGAGCACGTGGCGACCCAGATCGGCTTCCAGGGCCAGATCGTCGCCCGCGCCGACGGCGCCATGGCCCCCGCGGCCTTCACTTTCGACTGGGGCGATGGCCGCGCGGCCTTCGCTCCAGACGGCGCCGCCCAACGCGTCGCCGAAGCG
>JAEXJH010000384.1 GCA_023445955.1 Pseudomonadota bacterium | reverse complement strand
CGCCGTCGTTATGAAAGCGGCTTTTCGGAAGACTTGGCGATGGTCAGCAAGGCCGAGGTGGAAGCGATCCTGGCGGGACCGCCCGAGGCGGCGACGGCCTGGCTGCGAACGCATGCCGCCCAAGGGGTAAGCGAGGCTCAGGCCAATCTCGGTCAGCGGCTGCTGGACGGGGTCGGCGTCGCCGCCAATCCCGTCGAGGCGCTGGCTTGGTTCCTGAAGGCCGCCGCTCAAAAGCATCCCATGGCGATCAACATGGTCGGCCGTTGCTACGAGAACGGCTGGGGCGTTCCGGCCAACCTGGTCGTCGCCGCGCAATGGTACCGCCAGGCCGCCGACCTGGGCAGCGACTGGGGCATGTACAACTACGCCACCCGTCTGATGCTGGGTGACGGCGTGGAGGCTGACCGCGCCAACGCGCTGGCCTGGTTCCGCAAGGCCGCTGACCTCGGTCACGCCAAGTCGATCAATATCCTGGGCGGCTTCTACGAGGATGGCTGGGAGGTCGAACAGGACTTCGCCAAGGCCCGCGAATGCTATGTCCGCGCGGCGGCCGGCGGCGATTTCCGGGGCCAGTTCAACCTGGGCCGGGTCCTGGCCTCGGAAGGCGATGTCGAGGGCGCCGTGGCGCTGTTCGCCCAAGCCGCCGAAACCGCCACCCCGGCCTTTCTTGAAAAATTGATCGGCTTCCTGGACCCCGCTCCGATCGCGGCCTACCGAGACCTGGCCCAGGTGCTCAAGGAGCGGTCCCAATGATGCTGCAGATCCCCGAAGTGCTGACCAAGGCCCAGGTGGCCGAATGCCGGGCGATCCTGGACGCGGGTCCGTGGGTGGACGGCAACCTGACCTCGGGCTTCCAGGCTGCGCGGGCCAAGACCAACGAGCAGCTGCCGCAGGACAGCGCCGCGGCCGTCTCCGTGGGCGAGGCGATCGTCCGGGCTTTGGAGGCCAATCCGCTGTTCGTCTCGGCCGCCCTGCCGCAGGTCATCCTGCCGCCGATGTTCAATCGCTATGGCGAGGGCATGGGCTTCAAGGACCATGTCGACAACGCCATCCGCCGCGACCCGGTCAGCGGCAAGCGCCTGCGCACGGATCTTTCGGCCACGCTCTTCCTGGAGGAGCCGGAGAACTATGACGGCGGCGAGCTGGTGGTGAACGACCTCTATGGTGACCACGTGGTCAAGCTCGCGGCCGGGGACATGATCCTTTATCCCAGCTCCAGCCTGCACCACGTGACCCCGGTCACGCGCGGCCGGCGCACGGCCAGCTTCTTCTGGATCCAGAGCCTGATCCGCGACGACGCCAAACGCACCCTGCTGCTGGAGATGGACGTCGCCATCCAGCGCCTGGCCCGCAAGGTCGAAGCGGATGACGAGGGCATCCTGTCGCTGACCGGCGTCTATCACAACCTGCTGCGGCAATGGGCTGAAGTCTAAAAGTAGGCTTGAGCGAGCAGGTTCGTGGAACACGGGTCGGTCTTGAGAACCATAAGTTTACGGTTGCGTTCCACCATCCGCCCAACTTGGCGGAGACTGAATGTCCCAGGGGCGAGATAACGCAGGGGCCGTGAGCGCGCCCTCGCCGTTTGGCGAGGCGGACGCCGCGCGTTGGCTGTTCGAGAACGCCAGCGACCTCTTCGCTGTCGTGTCGCCCGAAGGCCGCTTCGTCAGCGTCAACGCCGCCTGGACCACCCTGACGGGCTGGACGCCCGAAGAGCTGATTGGCCAGCCGACCCTGAAGTTCGCGCACGTCGAAAGCCAGGCGGCGCTGATCGACAGCGGCCGCTGCATGCGCGAGACGGGCTCGGTCGTCAACGAGCTGAAGATCCGCTGCAAGGACGGCCGCACGATCTGGGTGCAGGGCCGGTCGCGCCTGGGTCCCAATGGCGAGATGATCGGGCTGATGCACGACATCTCGGCCGAGGTGGCGGCGCGCGCCGAGCTGGAATCGGCCCGCCGCACGCGCGCGATCCTGGCCGAGGCGGCCGGCGTCGGCGTCTGGAGCTACGAGCCCGAGGGCGAGCGCATCGACTGGTCGCCGGACCTGCTGGCGCTATTGGGCCTGTCGCCGGCCGACGTGGCGACCGCCGACCAGTTCCTGGCCCGCCTGCCCGACGACCAGCGCGAGATCGTGCATCAAGTCTTCATTCACGCCACCCGCACGGGGGAGGGCGGCACGATCGAGTTCCGCCTGCGCGGCGACAATGGGCGGTGGCAGACCTTCCGCAGCACCTATCGGGCCGGCGAGCGACGCGGCGCGCTCTATTCGCTCAAGGGCATCACCCAGAACATCACCGACGTCGCCCGCAGCCGCGACAAGGCCATCTGGAGCGAGCGCCGGGCGCGCCGCCTGGTCGAGGACGCTCCGTTCGCCGTAGCCGTCTATGACCTGGAGATGCGCCTGCGCCTGGTCAGCCCGCGCTTCCTGGAGATCTTCCGCTCCACCGAGGCCCAGGTGATCGGCAGGACGCTGTCGGAACTGACCCATGGGGGTCGCCGTCGCTTCGTCGCCGGGGTCGCCCGGGCGCTGTCGGGCGAAGTGGTCGGCCGCCGCGAGGATCGCCTGTTCGACGCCGACGGCGTGGAGCGCGCCTTGCGCTGGGAGGCCCGGCCCTGGCTGGACGCGGCCGGCGAGGTGGTCGGCGTCATCACCTATATGGACGACGTCACCGCCCTGACGGCGGCCCGGCGCGAGGCGCGGATCAACGCTCGCCGGCTGAAGGTCGCCCTGGGCGCGGCGCGGGCCGGCGTCTACGAGATCGACCACGAGGCCGAAAGCTTCTGGGGCTCGCCCGAGTTTCACCGCATGATGGGTCGCCGCGTCGTCTATGACGATGTCCGCCAGGGCGTCTGGCCGATGGTCCACCCCGAGGACCGCGCCCACGTCTACAAGACCGCCGGCGAGTGGTGGCGCGATGGTCTGGGGGGAACCCAGGAATACGACGTCCGCGTGATCTCGCCCGGCGGCGAGACGCGTTGGGTGCGGATCTTCCACGATGTCCGCTGCAACACCCAGGGCGTCGCCCGCAAGGCGGTGGGTCTTGTCCTGGACATCGACGAGAAGAAGAAGGC
>JAEXJH010000383.1 GCA_023445955.1 Pseudomonadota bacterium | reverse complement strand
GGCCAGCTTCCTGGCCCTGGTGTTCCGGCAGGCCCTCGCCGACCTCGCCGCCCAGGCCTGCGCCCCGATCGGCGCGGTCTATACGGCCCTGGCCCTGATCACCGGCTCGCTGTGGGGCAAGCCCATGTGGGGGACCTGGTGGGTGTGGGACGCGCGCCTGACCTCGGTGCTGGTCCTGCTGCTGTTCTATCTCGGCTACATCGCCCTGCGCGGCGCCTTGGAAGACGAGCAGAAGGCCGCGCGCGCCGCCGCGATCCTGGCCCTGGTCGGCCTGATCAACCTGCCGATCGTCAAGTTCTCGGTCGAGTGGTGGAACACCCTGCACCAGGGCTCCTCGACCTTCATGGCCAAGGACGGAAACGGCCTGCCGGCCATCTATGCCTGGCCGGCCGTGCTGATGGGCCTGGCCTATCTGGGCGGCTTCGGCGCCCTATGGCTGGTCCGCATCCGCGCCCTGGTCTGGCGGCGCAAGGCCCGCAGCCTCTCCATGAAGCTGGCGGAGGGCGCGCGATGAGCTTCGACTTCGACGCCGGCAAGTACGCCATCTACCTGTGGCCCGCCTTCGCCATCTCGGCCCTGGCCTTCGCCTGGATGATCGGCGACAGCCTGCTGACCGCCCGCCGCTGGAAGCGCGAGGCCGAGCGCCTGCAGGCCGAACTGGACGAGACCCTCTCTAAGGATTCTGGCAAGTGAAGCGCTGGCTGGCCTTCACGCCGCTGCTGATCCTGATCGCCCTGGCGGCGCTGTTCGCGGGCTTTGCGCTGAAGCGCGACCCGCACGTCCAGCCACACGCGATGGTCGGCAAGCCGATGCCGGCCCTGGCCCTGCCGGCCCTGGACAGCGGCCGCCCGGCCCCGATCCGGGCCGCCGCCGAGGGCCCGATCCTGGTCAACTTCTTCGCCTCGTGGTGCGCGCCCTGCGAAGTCGAGCACCCGCAGCTGATGGCGCTGAAGGCGCAAGGCGTGAAGGTGGTCGGCGTCGCCTACAAGGACGCCCCGGCCAACACGCAAGCCTTCCTGACCCGTCTGGGCGACCCCTTCGCCGAGCGCCTGGTCGACCGCGACGGCCGCGCGGGACTGGAGTTCGGCGTCACCGGCGTGCCGGAGACCTATCTGGTGGGCTCGGATGGCGTGATCATCGCCAAACACACCGGCCCGCTGACGCCCGACGCGGCCGAGGACCTGCTGAAGAAGGCGAAGTAGGCGCTATTTCACGCAGGTCTTGGGCGAAGCGGACTGGCGCTCCATGCCGGCGAGCATGGCCAGGGCCTCTGTCTTGGCGAGCGGCTTCAGAGCGCCCTTGCCTTCGGCGATCTGGTAGTCGCAGTCCAGCAGCTTAAAGGGCGGCTTCTCGTCGGTCGTGTGGCGCTCGACCAGCATCCTGCCCGCCGACGTCCAGACCCCGCTCACATCCGTCACCAGGATCTGGCGATCCGGCGACCGGACCCAGGTCTCGCCCTTGCCGCCGACCGCAACCTGGTAGCCGTTCGGCAGGACCTGCTTGCTCGGCATCATCGAGCTGACCATCGAGGCGATGAACAGCCCGACCGCGATGAGGACGATCAGGAAGATGATCTTCTGGCGGTTCACGAGGTCTCCAGCGGAAGAGGTGCGCTCACTGGTCGCGGACCTATCCTGTTAACTCCGCGTTGACCATACTCGCCGAAGTTCCGTTAACCATGTTACAGTCCGCGTCATGAGCAACGTCCGTCCCGCCGGTTGGCCGTCCGTCCCGTCGAAGCCCTCCCAGGCCCCCGCTGCGGGTCAGGGCGCCTCGACGCGCGCGGCGTTCTTCCAGCAGGCCCTGGGCGACGCGGCCCCGACCCGTCCGGCCGCCGCGCCCTCGACGGTGCAGATGCAGACCATGGCCCAGCCGCAACAGCGCCAGGCGCCGGCCAAGCCGTTCGTCCAGCCGGACACGCAGCCGCAGAAGATCCTGCGGCCCGGGTCGCTGCTGAACATCATCGTTTAGGAATTCCCCTCTCCCCTTGCGGGAGAAGGAGACTAGGCCGCCTTCTTCGCGGCCTTGTCCTTCTTGGGCTTCTTCTCTTTCTTCACCTTCTCGGCCTTCGGCGCCTTGACCTTCTTGGCCTTGGCCTCCGGTTCGGCCGGGTGCAGCTCGGCGCCGGCCATGTCCGACAGCAGGTCGAGGAAGCCCTCGCGCTTGCCCGGCTTCAGCAGGGCCAGGATGCGGGCGTCGGCCATGCCGACCATCGGGCGGATGCTTTCCAGCGCTTCGCGGCCGGCGTCGGTCAGGCGAACGCTGTTGGCGCGGGCGTCTTCGCTGGAGCGTTGGCGCTCCAGATGGCCCTTGGTGATCATGCGGGCGACCATATCGGCCAGGGTCGAGCGGTCGATGCCGGTGGCGCGGACCAGGGCCGTCTGGGTGACACCCTCGTTCTCGGCCACGGCGGCCAGCACGGCGAACTGGCGCTGGGTCACCCCGGCCTCGCCGCACTCTTCGGCATAGATGTCGAGCGCCAGTTGCAGGACCCGGTGAAGCAGGTGGCTGGGCGAACGCTCCAGGAGGCCCCCGACCGTCTTCTCACCCTTGCTCTTGGCCATGCTCGCGCCCCCGTTTCGCACGGCCGTCGCTCGGCCGACGGATGAACGGTAGCACTATTACACGTCGATTTGACGACAACGGTCCGTGGACGGCGGAAGTCTAGAAGCCGGCGCCTCTAGAAACCAGCATCCGGCGGCTCGGCCGCGCTCGGCTCGTCGCCCTTGGCCATGTGCTTCATCATGAACGGCACCTGGGTGGCGACGAACACCAGCGCCAGCGGCAGCAGGCCCAGGCGGAACTTCACCCAGGTATCGGTGTCCTGGGTGTTGCGGACGATCTCGTTCAGCAAGGCCACCACGCCGAAATATCCGCCGTAGCGCAGGGTCAGGGTGCGCCAGGCCGCGTCGGACAGGTGCAGGGCCTCGCCCATGATCAGCTTCAGCGGCTGGCGGCCGGTGAAGACGCCGCCGAACAGGAAGGCGGCCAGGGCCAGGTTGATCACCGTCACCTTGATCTTCACGAAGACGTCGGAGTGGAAGATCAGGCCCAGCGTGCCGAAGATCAGCGCCATGCCGCCGAAGAACAGCGGCAGCAGGGCCACGCGGCGCTCGACGGCATAGCCGATGATCAGGGCGGCGGCCGAGGCGGCGACCAGCACCCAGGTGGCCTTCTGGAAGTCCTTAGTGGCGAAATAGGCGACACCGAACGCGATCGCCGCGCCGTAGTCGACGACCGTCCGGACCCAGCCGTTGTTCTTCTTCGGAGTCTCTGCCGGCGCTTCGCTCACGGATCAGTCCTTCAGGCCGACGAGGGAGCGCGAGAAGGCGCGAGCGTCGAAAGGTTGCAGGTCTTCCACGCCCTCGCCGACGCCGATCAGCTTGATCGGGCTGTCGGAGGCGCGCGCCACCGGCACCAGCACCCCGCCGCGCGCGGTGCCGTCCAGCTTGGTCATGACAATCCCGGACACGCCGACCTGGTTGCCGAAGATCTTCTCCTGGGCCAGGGCGTTGCGGCCGACCGTGGCGTCCAGCACCAGCAGGGTCTCGTGCGGATAGTCGGGATCGACCTTCTTCACCACACGGATGACCTTGAGCAGCTCGTCCATCAGGCCCTGCTTGTTCTGCAGGCGGCCGGCGGTGTCGATCAGCACCACGTCGTAGTGCTCGGCCTTGGCGCGCTCGACGGCCTCATAGGCCAGGGCGGCGGCGTCCGAACCGGTGGGCTTGGACATGAAGTCGGCCCCGGCCCGATCGGCCCAGACCTTCAGCTGCTCGACGGCGGCGGCGCGGAAGGTGTCGCCGGCGGCGATCAGGACGCGGGCGCCCTTCTCGGTCAGATCGGCGGCGATCTTGCCCAGGGTCGTGGTCTTGCCCGAACCGTTGACGCCGATGAACAGCACGACGTAGGGGCGCGGGCCAGACAGCGGATCGAAATCGCCCTGGCGGTCGGACAGCTCGGCGGCGATCAGCTCGGCCAGGGCTTCCTTGACCTCATCGTCGGTCGACGACTTGCCAAAGCGCGCCTTGCCGAAGGCCTCGGTGATGCGGGCGGCGATCTGCGGACCGAGATCGGCCTCGATCAGCATCTCTTCCAGCGCGTCCAGCTGTTCCTGGTCCAGGGGCTTCTTGGTGAAGACCCCGGTGACCTGGTCGGTCATCTGCTGGGACGACCGGGTCAGGCCTGACGTCAGGCGCTGGAACCAGCCTTTTTTCTGCTCGGGCTTATCGCTCATCCGCGCCCCTTTAGTCGAACGGGCGAAAGTGTAAATCGGATATTACCGCCACAGGGTTCACGCGACCGGCGCCGGCATGGCAAGGATGGGCATGGACGTGCAGCTTGACCCGTTGGGGACCGCGCTTTTCTGGCTCGACTACGCCGCCGTGGCCGTTTTCGGGGCAACGGGCGCCCTCGCGGCCGCCCGGCGCAAGCATGACATCATCACCTTCGGATTCTTCGCCGCCATCACCGGCGTGGGCGGCGGCACGCTGCGCGACCTGCTGATCGGGGCGCCGGTCTTCTGGGTGCAGCGGCCGGGCTACATCATCGCCTGCCTGGCGGCCGCCACGGTGGTCTGGCTGCTGGGCAAGCGCGGCTGGCGGTTCCGGGCGCTGCTGTGGCTGGACGCCCTGGGCATGGCCGCCTACGCCGTCGTGGGCACCGCCAAGGCCCTGGGCCTGGGCGTCCACCCGTTCAGCGCCGTGGTCATGGGCGTGCTGACCACCGCCTTCGGCGGCGTGATCCGCGACGTGCTGGCCGAGGAGCCGAACCTGCTGCTGCGGCGGGAGATCTACATCACCGCGGCGCTGCTGGGAGCGGGCGTGTTCGCGGTGCTGAAACTCCTGGGCGTGGCGTTCTGGCCGGCGGGGATCGCCGGTTTCGTGGCGGCGTTCGGCCTGCGGGCCTGCGCGATCAAGTTCGGGTGGAGCCTGCCGGGGTTTGCTGGGGACGAAGCGGAGTAGGCCCCCTCCACCGCCGTTCGGCGGTCCCCCTCCCACAGTGGGGGAGGAGAGCCACTCTCGGCC
>JAEXJH010000382.1 GCA_023445955.1 Pseudomonadota bacterium | reverse complement strand
CCTCTGGGCCACCTCCCCCAGAGGGGGAGGTGAGTTCTTGGCGACTTACTTCCCGCTCACCGCCGGCCCGTACAGCAGGCCGTTGAACAGGAACTTGAACGTCCCGTACGACTGCGCCCGCTGGGTGATCTCCGGACCGAAGGCGAAGACCTTGCCCTTGCCGATGTCGATGTCGAGCATGGCGGTCGAGCCTTTCAGCTTCTCCTGGCCGACGGCCCAGCCGCTGCGCAGGGGCTTGTCGGTGTCGAACCAGGCCACGCGCGAGACGCCCTTGACGTCGGGCTTCACGGTGAAGGCCGGGCTGCGGTCGAAGAAGACGTCGACGTCGCTGCCGGCGCCATAGGCCAGCGGCTGTTTCGGATCGACCTTGGCGCGCAGCACCGAGCCCGGGATGTAGAGCTCGCGGGTGGTCAGAGCCTTCAGCTGGCCGTTGTCCATCTTGGCGGTGGCGACGTCGACCGGCGCGCCCAGGGCCGTAGCCAGGCGCGTCGAAGCGCCGATGGCCACCACCGTGCCGCCGCCCTTCACGAAGTCGGCGATCTTGGGCAGGGTCTTCTCGTCGGTCACCCGGCCCAGCCAGCCGCGGTACTCGGCCGGGATGTCCTCTGCCTTGGGCTGCGGACCGCCGCGGCCGGCCTTGAACGGACCGTCAGCGGGGGCGGGGACCACGCCGTCCGGGAACACCAGCACGTCGTAGTCCTTGGCGATGTCGCCGGCGTCGAGGCGCTGCGGGTAGACGACCTGGAAGGGCGCCTCGAACTTCTCGAACATCCAGCGGTTCCAGCCCGAGGGCATCGAGCCGCCGTAGACGTCGACCAGGCCGACGCGGATGGGCTTCAGGGCGATGGTCGCGCCCGAGGGCTTGCCGCCGACGGCATAGGCGTCGATGCCCAGATCCTTGACGCCCTGGTCGATGACCGCCTTGGCGGCGGGCGAGGCGGGGACCCAGATCGCGCCGGGACCGAAGGCGGTCTTGCCGGCCTTGGCGCCGTCCTTGACCCAATAGACCTTGGCGCCGGCCTTCAGCAGGCGGTTGGTCAGGGTGAAGCTGCCATTGGTCTCGTGGTTGACCAGCCAGCCCGCGCCGCCCGAACCCTTCACCGCGCCCGGCGTCACGGCCATCACGTCCGGCACGCGGGTCGTGGGGGCGTCGAAGCCCTCCAGGATGCGGTCGTACTTGATGCCCATCTGGTAGGCCAGGGTGTAGCCGGTGACGTCGTAGGGGGCCTTGGGCGGGCCGCCCGGATATTCCAGGTCGTGCGGGTGATCCTGCGGCTCGAACATGTCCATGATGTGCGGGCGATAGGCCTGGGCCGAGCGCACGACATAGGAGCCGGCCGGATAGGTCTTGCCGCCGACGGTGAAGGCCTTGGCAGCCTTGTCGACATCGACGCCGGTCTTGATCAGGGCGTTCAGGAAGGCCACGACCGTGGGCATGTCGGCCTGGTCGGCCGGGATGATGTAGCCGCGCGGATCACGCTCTTCCGGGGTCTGCAGCACGGTCTTGTAGAGCTTGGGATCGATCGCCTGGCCGTACGGGCCCGGCTTGTCCTTGCCGGCGGCCTGCAGCTCCTCGACGCGGGTCGGGGTGATCGTCCAGCTGTCCTTGTTGCCGCGCTTGATGCTGTTGTCGCCCATCTTCCAGATGTTGAAGAGCAGGCGTTCCTTGTTGCGGGCGGCGTAGTCGATGACCGCCATGTTCATCGTCCACTGGTAGTCCAGCGAGTC
The DNA here is from genome assembly GCA_023445955.1 of Pseudomonadota bacterium. Classification (GTDB taxonomy): domain Bacteria; phylum Pseudomonadota; class Alphaproteobacteria; order Caulobacterales; family Caulobacteraceae; genus Caulobacter. The sequence continues at coordinate 9,145 of JAEXJH010000382.1, read as the reverse complement.
CTGCAGATGCCATTCGCGCGGCGCGATGGGGGCGGGGCGGTCGTTGCCCGGCAACTGCAGTTCCGGCACCAGGTTGACCGTCGTCGGGGTCGGGCCGCCGATGATCTCGGTCAAGAGGCCGATCGAGTTGTGGAAATAGGCGACCGACCGCTCCATGCCGTTGTGCCAGGTGGAGTAGGGCGCGGCGCTGCGGGCGCCCGAGCCCGGCTTGTCCTCGGCCACCAGGCGGCTGTGCATGGCCATGCCAACTTCCTGCAGCTCGGTCATGACCAGCGGGTCGTAGTTGAAGTTGAACGGGTCGCGGAACGGCGGGACGAACACCACCATGCCGTTGGGACCGGTCTGGTGCTGGTTGTAGACGATCTGCGGATACCACTCGCGGAACAGCATCTTGTTGACGTTGGTGGTCTCGGCCATCGACGACATGAAGCTGTCGCGGTTGTTATCGTGGCCGATGTACTTGTGGTACAGGCGCGGCAGCGAGTTGAACTCGCGCTTCTTCGGATCCTGGTTACGCATGTACCAGTCCGAGATCATCTCCATCCCGTCCGGATTGTCCTGGCCGAACAGGATGATGGTGTCGTCCAGGAGGCGCATCGTCTCCGGATCGTTCTGGGTCAGCATCCGGTAGAGCACCTGGATCTGGCCCTGCGAGGTGATGGTCTCGCTGGCGTGCAGGCCCGCGTCGATCCAGACGATCGCCTTGCCTTCGGAAGCGAGTTTGCGGGCCTCGTCTTCCTTGACGCCCTCGGCCTTGGCCAGCTTGCGGGCGATCTCCTTGTAGTGGTCCAGCTTGGCCAGGTTGGCCGGCGAGGAAACGATCGCCACCCACATGGTGCGGCCTTCCTCGGTCTTGCCGATGTCGACCAGCTTCATGCGGTCCGACTGGCCGGCAAGGGTCTTCAGATAGGCCTCGTAGGCGGTGTAGTCGGCCAGGAAGTAGTCGCTGCCGACCGGCTGGGCGAAGGCCTTGTCGGGTGGGGTGATGTCGGCGGCGATCGCGCCGCTGATCCCGCTGAAAGCCAGCACCACGCCCAAGGCCGCTCCGGCCATCGCTCCACTGCGCGTCATTTCCAACCCCGTTGCCCTTGGCGGACGCAACGGTGCGTCGGCCCCTCTTTAGACTGACGTAAGTGGAGAGCGTTTCCGCACGTCGGGCAACGGTCGGCTCAGCCCATTTTTTCAGGCCGCAAAAGGAAAGGGGCCGCCCTTGCAGGCGGCCCCTCCATCTCATCGGACCCATACGCGGTCCGTACGCGAGATAGCTCTAGTACTTCAGGCGCATGCCGCCGCGGAAGTAACGGCCCACGATGCCCGACTGCGAGTAGGTCGGGTTCCAGTTCACGCCGGCGTAGTTGGCCGGGTTGAACATCGGGCCGGTGTCGAACAGGTTCATGACGTCGGCATAGACCGTCGCCTTTTCCGTGACGTCGTAGGCGCCCGTCAGGTCGACGGTCGTGAACGACTTCACGCGGCAGTTGAAGTTGGAGTCGCCGTAGAGGCAGGCGCTGTCGTAGCTGTCGTCCTCTTCGCGCATGCCCGAGACGTAGCTCATGGTGCCCGTCACGTGGATGGGGCCGCGCTCGAAGGTGTTCATCCACGACAGGCGGTTCTTCGGCGTACCCGCGCCCGACGACAGCACGTACGGGGCTTCCTTGCCCACGTAGTTATAGGTCGTGCCGTCCTGGGTGTACTTGTAGTCGAAGATGGTCGTGGCATCGAGGTTGCTCGTCCACTTCACGTCGCCCGGCAGGTAGAACTTGGCCTGGATGTTGAGGTCCAGACCGCTGGTCACCAGCGAGTCGGCGTTGATGTAGGGCGAGGCGACCGAGAGCACGCGCGCCAGGGCAGTCGGGTGTTGCGGGTCGATCGCATCGGCCACGACGGTGTAGCCGGCCGGGATGGCCTGGCCCGAATAGTAGGCGGCCAGGGCCGTGCCCGCGCTGGCTTGCGCGATCACGTCGTTCTTCTTGATGTGGTAGTAGTCCAGCGAGACGCTGAAGCTGCGCGTGGGAGCCCACACCGCGCCCAGGGTGTAGCTGGTCGACTTCTCCGGCTTCAGGTCCGGATTGGCCGTGGTGATCGACGAGAGCGAGTAGGCCTTGGTGTACTCGTTGTTGCCGTGGGAGTCGCGGAACGCGGCGTACTGGTCGGCCTTGAACGAGAACGTCGTGAAGCCCTGGCTGGCCGAGTTGCCGGCTTCCGAGAACGACGGCGCGCGGAAGCCCTTCGAGATCGTGCCGCGCAGGGCGACCGTCTTGATGGGCGTGAACTTGACGCCGATCTTCGGCGAGAAGTTGCCGCCGAAGTCCGAATAGTGGTCGTAGCGACCCGACAGGTTCACTTCCAGCTGGGTCAGGATCGGCAGACCGACTTCGGCGAAGGCCGAGGCGACGGTGCGGTTGCCCTCGGTGCGGGCGTTGCCCAGACCTTGCGCGTCGTTGACCGGGTTCAGGGCAGGATCGTTGGTGGCTTCATAGCGGAACTCGCCGCCGATGCCGAGCTGGGCGTCGCCGCCCGGCAGGCTGAACAGGGCGTGCGAGGCCTGGAAGTTCACCGAGTCCATGTCGGTGGTCGAGGTCTTGGCCAGGACCGGCGACAGGGCGTCACGGACGGCCTGGCTGTTCTTCGACGGGTCGACGAAGTTGTAGGCGCCCGTCTGGATGTCGCTCATCAGCTGCTTGTAGCTGAGGAAGCCGGTCTGAGCGCTTTCCAGGGTGTCGTGCGCGATGACGACATTGGCCTGGTAGTTCCAGTCGTTGATGTCGCCCTTCACGCCGCCGACCACACGGAACATGCGGTTGGTGTAGCGCGCCGTGGCCGGCAGGTCGCTGAAGCGGTACTTGATCAGCGCGTAGTCGCCGGTCGAGGCGAACGGGTTGTTTGGGTTCAGCTGGCGATCGGCGGCGGTGGCGCACGAGACGCCGGCCGAGCAGATGTAGACCGGCAGGACGAGGTTGCTCAGGTTGTTCGGCGTGCTCGACGAGACGCTGACCGGGGTGCCGTTCACCGAGGTCTTCGACTGGATGAAGCTGCCCGACAGGTAGGCTTCGAAGTTGTCGTTCGGCTTGATCGTGAAGCGGCCATAGGCGCCAGCGCGCGACTGCTTGGGCTGGATGTCGCCGAAGTTGGCGATGTTCTGGGCGCAGTACGTGCCCATCAGGACGCCGTCTTCGTCATACTGCGTGGTCAGCGGCGAGTCCGAGGCGCAGGTGCGCAGCGGCTGCCAGACGTTGGTCGGGCTGTCGATGGCGACGCCCGTGGCCAGGTTGCCCGGCGTGCCCAGGGTGGCGCGCTTGATGTTGCCGTAGAAGGTGCTGCCACCGGTCTGCGGGTTGTTGTTGGCGCCGCCCGGGATCGAGGTCAGGTCGTTGGTGTTGTACGGGAAGCCGCGCTGGTTACCGCGGATGCGCTTGTCCAGCTGGTACTCGACGTCGAAATAGACGTTGTACTTGTCGGTATCCAGGTCGCCGTAACCGACATCGCCGTTGAAGCGATACTGGTCGCCGCCGCCGTGCTGGCTCGTGCCGTACGAGGCGTCGGCCGACATGCCCTGGTAGTTCGACTTCATGATGATGTTGACGACGCCGCCGATGGCGTCGGCGCCGTACAGCGACGAGGCGCCGTCCTTCAGCGTCTCGATGCGCTCGACCGCGTTGAACGGGATCGAGTTCAGGTCGACGAACGCCTTCTGGCCGTCGTCGGCCAGCGGATAGTTGGCGTTACGCAGGCCGTCGATCATGACGAGCGTCGAGTTGACCGACAGGCCGCGCAGCGACACGCCGGTCGAGCCGGCGGCGAAGCCGCTGCCGAAGGCGGCCGGGATCGAGCCTGAATTGTCGGCCGAGAGGCTGCGGATGGCGTCCGACACCGTCGTGATGCCCTGGGCCTTCAGCTGTTCCGTCGTCTGAACGGTCACGGGCGAGGGGGTGGCGGTGTCGGTGCGGCGCAGGAGCGAGCCGGTGACGACGACCGCTTCGACTTCATTGTCCTGTGCAGCCGGCGGAGCGGCCGGCGCGGCGGTCTGGGCGTTCGCGGCGAAGCCGGCCAGCGTGGCCACGCCAACGATCATCGAGGTGGTGAGCAGCCGACCCCGGGTAAACTGATACTTCATGTCGTTATCCTTCCGGGCCGCCCTCGCCAGCGCGTGCGCCGACGTCCTTACAGCCCGATGCAAGATGAGTTTCCCGCCGCGATCCGGCGGTTGTCGGCGCCTTAGGCTCTTCTCATCCGAGTGGTCAATCGTGAGGCAGTTCGTGTAATCAAATTGTCTTATAGCTGTATCTATAAGGCCACGCCTTTGGCCAATTGGGGCGAGAATAAGTCAAGGCGGTATCGTGGCCGCAACATGACGGAAATTTATAACACCAGTCGTGGAACGATATCGAAATTTCGTCGTTCGCGGAACGCTGAACTCTATGTAGAGTTTTTAGTGTAGATAATATTCATTATATTTCTCGAATAACGATATTCACATACGTGCGTTCGCGCGAAGTTGTGCGCGTGTAGACGAGCGTGATGATCCTGTCGCTAAGGTTGCGAACAGGCGTTCAGGAAAGATCTAGAAGCGGCCGCGCGAGACTTCCGAGGCGGCCAGCAGGAAGGCCCCGGCGCCGTAGAGCTGGGTGTCGCCCGCCTCGACATGGTCGGGCGCGTAGCCGACCTGCTGCACCCAGCCTAGCTTGCCGTCGGGCTGGACGGCCTTGGCCAGGGCGCTCCAGCCCAAGCGGGCGGAGGTCTTGTACTTCGCGTCCTTCAACAGGCCTGTGTTCACGCCCCAGGCCAGGCCATAGAGGAAGAAGCCCGTGCCGCTGCTCTCGGGCGGGCTGTGCTCAGGCGCCAGCAGCGACACCGACCAGTAGCCGTCGGGCTTTTGCAAGCTGACCAGTCGGGCCGACATCCGCTTGAACAGCGAGACATAGCGCGGACGCGACGGGTGGTCGGCCGGCAGGGTCTTCAGGATGTTGACGATCCCGGCATAGGCCCAGCCGTTGCCGCGGCTCCAGAAGATCTTGCGGCCCTGGTCGTCGCGGCGGTCGAAGTAGCGGCTGTCGCGGAAATAGAGGCCGTCCTGCTTGTCCAGCAGCCAGTCCGTGCTGGCCCAGAACTCCTTGTCGCCATAGGCGGCATAGCGCGGGTCCTGGGTCACGGTCGACAGGGCGATCCAGGTCGGCGGGGCCATGAACAGCGCGTCGCTCCAGCACCAGCGAACCTGGCAGGGCTGGTCTTCCGTGCCGTCGATGAAGGTTAGGTCCGCGTGGGGCGGATCGGCCAGGATGGCGTCGAAGCGGGCCTTCACCGGCGCGATCTGCGCGGCGTCGTGGTCATGGCCGTACATCCAGATCCAGGACTGGGCGATCACGTGGTCGTCGGCGTGCAAGGGGCGCTGGCCCAGGCCCCAGCCTTCCTGGGCGCCATGCGTCCGCAAGGTCTGGGCGTAGCTCCGATCTCCCGTCCGGTCGGCGAAGGCGGTCAGGCCGGCATAGAAGGCGCCCTGGATCCAGCCGCGCGGGTTCTGGGTCTTGGCGTGCTGGGTCTTCACATAGGCGAACTGGCCATCCATGTGGCGCAGCTGCCAGTCGGCGACGGCGCGGCCCAAGGTCAGGGCGGAGGCGGCAGGATCGGCGGGAGCGTTGGCGGGCGTGGCGGATTTCGGCGTCTGCGCCCAGACGGGGAGGGCGCTCAGGGCCAGGCAGGCCACAGCCGTCGCGAACCGCACGCGCATCAGAACCTTCCCCCTCAGCGCGCCTCTGCCGGGCGCTGCTGCAAGTTGTCTTACCTGATCTCGCCACCTGCAGGCAAATCCCGCTCAGGATGTGGAATTCTGGTCATGCCAGTTGCTTGTATGGTCGCCCAATTTCGGTGTAGCTGACTCTGACACCGGTTTCCAAAAGGCCGGGCGAGGAGGAGGAAAGACCCGATGATCCGATCGACGATCCGCGCGCTGGCCTGCTGCGCCGTCGCCCTGAGCGCGCTGTCCGCCGCTGCGCCCGCCCTGGCCGCCGGCCCGGTCTGCAAGGCCGACGACGGCTACGCCGCCGACTTCGACGGCCGCCGCACCTTCCGCTGGAAGCCGCAGGCTCTGAAGGCGGCCAAGGCCAACCTCGCCGATCCTGCGGTGGCGCCCGCCTACAAAGCCCTGATCGCCCGCGCCGACAGGGCGCTGGACGGCCCCTACTACGCCGTCACCGAAAAGACCCGCGTCCCGCCCAGCGGCGACAAGCACGACTACATCTCGATGGGGCCGTACTGGTGGCCCGATCCGTCCAAGCCGAACGGCGAGCCCTATATCCGCAAGGACGGCGAGTTCAATCCGGAACGCTCGACCAACGCCTTCGACGCCGTGCGGATGGACAACATGGCCGACGCCGTCGAGGCCTTGTCGCTGGCCTACTATTTCACCGACGACGCCAGATACGCCAAGAAAGCGTCCGAGCTGCTGTACGTCTGGTTCCTGGATCCGGACACCCGGATGCGCCCGCACATGACCTATGCGCAAGGCGTTCCGGGCCGCACGCCGGGCCGCGCCGAGGGGGTGCTGGACACCTTCCGCCTGCTGCGCGTGGTGGAGTCGATCGGCCTGCTGGCCCCCTCGGGCGCGATCAAGCCGGCCGAGCAGAAGGCGCTCGAGCATTGGTTCGAGGTCTATACGATGTGGCTGCAGAAAGGCGCGACGGCCAAGGAAGAGCAGGCGGCGCAGAATAACCACGGCATCTGGTACGATTACCAGCTGGCGACCTTCTCGCTGTTCGCCCGCCGGCCCGACCTGGCCAAGGCGACGATCGCGGGGGCCGGCAAGACCCGCATCGATCCGCAGATCGACCCGGACGGCAAGATGCCCAAGGAGCTCGCCCGCACCCGGGGCCTGCACTACAGCTACTTCGCCATCGAGCCCCTGGTCGGCATGGCCGAGCTGGGTGCCTGCGTCGGCGTCGACCTGTGGGACTACAAGGGTCCGAAGGGCCAGGGCCTGCGCGCCGCCTTCGACTACCTGTCGCCCTATGTCGGCAACGAGGCGGCGTTTCCTTACAAGGAGCTGAAGCCGCAGGACGCCACGGAAGAGGCGCTGCCGCTCTACGACCTGGCGGCCGCGGCCTATGGCGACGCGGGCTTTGCCGCGAAGGCGGAATACATCGCCAAGAAGGACCCGGCCGCGCAGAGCCGCCTGGTGATCGGGGCCTACAAGAAATAGAAAATCGCGGGCGGTTGTCGGAAGCGCCGGCATCCGCCCGTTCCTTGGATCAGAACCAGGGAGACCAGACATGAGAAAGCTGATCGTCGCCGCCTTCGTCAGCCTGGATGGCGTGATGCAGGGGCCGGGCGGACCGCCGGAGGATCCGTCGGGCGGCTTCGCGGTCGGCGGCTGGCTGCCGCCGCTGTTCGACGACGTGGCCGGCAAGGCCAACTGGCGGATGTTCGAGCAGCCCTTCGACCTGGTGCTGGGCCGCAAGACCTACGAGATCTTCGCCGGTCACTGGCCGTTCGCGCCGGACGACGATCCGATCCGCCAGGTGTTCGACAAGGCGACCAAGTTCGTCGCCACCCGCGACGCCGGCTTCAAGCTGACCTGGCGAAACAGCCGCTGGCTGGGCGAGGACCCGGTCGCCGAGATCCGGCGGCTGAAGGCTGGGGAGGGGCCTGACCTCCTGACCCAGGGCTCCGCCGATTTCCTGCAGACCCTGTTCGCGCAGGATCTGGTCGACGAGCTGCACACCCTGACCTTCCCGGTGGTGCTGGGGCGGGGCAAGCGCCTGTTCCAGGGCGAGGCCGCGCCGCGCACCTATCGGCTGATGGAAAGCCAAGTCTCGCCCAAGGGCGCAGTCGTCAGTCGCTACGCCCGGGCCGGCGTGGTCGAGACAGGCTCGTTCATGCACGACGAACCAAGCGCGCTGGAACTGGAGCGCCGCCGGAAGCTGGCGGCCGAGGGCTAGATCGCCGACCTTCTCGCCAGCTCGGTCCGGCGTGCCGCCACTTCATTCCGCGCCCGCTCCAGGGCGTCGATCTCGGTGGCGGTCAGCAGGTTGTCGATCACCCGGCCCAGGTGCTCGCGCATGGCGTTGCGGGCGGCGGTGGGGTCGCGTTCCTTGAGGGCCAGGAGGATCTCCTGGTGGTCGTCGATCAGCGGACGCACGCCGACCTGGCGGGCGCGTTCCAGCATGGCGCGGCACAGGGGCGACTTGTAGCGCAGGTCCCAGAGGTTCTCGACCACGGTGACGAAGGCGCTGTTGCGGCTGGCCTGGGCGATGGTGACGTGGAAGCGGCGGTCGGCGCGGTCGCCCTTCACGTTGTTGTCGTTCTCCACGACCATGTCGTCGAGGATGGCGGCCAGCTCGGCCAGCTCCTCGTCGGTGATGGTGGCGGCGGCGAGGGCGGCGACCTCGCCCTCGATCAAGCGGCGAGCCTCGGTCAGCTCGAAGGCGCCGATGTCCAGCTCGGGGGCGGTGACCTCGGCGCGCGGCGCTTCGGTGACGTAGACGCCTGAGCCGTGACGGGCTTCGACCAGGCCGCGGATTTCCAGGGCGATCATCGCTTCGCGCACGGTCGGGCGGCTGACCTTGTAGTCTTCTGCCAGATCGCGCTCGGACGGCAGGCGCTGGCCAGGGCGGTGCACGCCGTCGCGAATCGCGTCGGCGATCGAATTGGCCACTTGTTGGTACAGCTTGCGGGTTTCGGCCGTCGAAGTCGTCATCGTCTCGTCAATCCAGCCGGCGCTGCGCCGGGGTTTGCGCACCCTATTGTATGACCGATCGGTGCGCTACAGGACCGTGCTCAGCAAACTGGCAAGGCCACTAGCTTCTTGCCAGATAAGTGGCTAGAAGTGGTCAGGCCACTTTACGGCCCCGCTTAGCTAGTCACCAGGTCCATGCTGAAGATCATCGACGCCAAGGTCATCGTCACCTGCCCCGGCCGCAACTTCGTGACGCTGAAGATCACGACCGAGGACGGCGTCACCGGCGTTGGCGACGCCACGCTGAACGGGCGCGAGCTGTCAGTGGTCAGCTTCCTGCAGGATCACATGATCCCCAGCCTGATCGGTCGCGACGCCCATCAGATCGAGGACATCTGGCAGTTCTTCTATCGCGGCTCGTACTGGCGCGGGGGGGGCGGGGGGCGGGCCGCCCGCGGCGCCGGCGGCCGGGGGCGG
>JAEXJH010000381.1 GCA_023445955.1 Pseudomonadota bacterium | reverse complement strand
TCGGCTTGGCGCACCACCGGCTGCGGGAAGAGCTCGCCTGCGGCGGGCGTTCCGGCCAGGACGGCGGCGCCCGTGATCGGCGGCGGCGCGGCGGGCGGCATCGGGGGGATGCCGGCGGCGCGGGCGGCCAGCATCTGGGCGTCGCGCATCTTGGCGATCTCGGGATCCAGCGCGCAGACGACGCGGCCCATATTGATCGCCAGCGCGATATAGGCCCGGGCGTTGGGCTCGCGCTCGGTCTGATAGGTGTCGAGCAGAGCGTCGTCGGCCCGACCCGCCAGGACGGCGGCCAGCTTCCAGGCCAGGTTGGCGGCGTCCCGGATGCCGGCGCACATGCCCTGGCCGGCGAACGGCGGGGTCTGGTGGGCGGCGTCGCCGGCGATCAGCACCGGGCCGGCGCGCCAGCGGTCGGCGACCAGGCCGTGGAAGCGATAGACGGCCTTGCGCTCGATCTCGACATCGACCTCCCAGGGGGCCAGCAGGCCCTGGATGAAGGCCTCGTCCAGCACCGCCTCGGCGGTCTCGCCCGGCAGCAGCATGAACTCCCAGCGGTGCCGGCCCGGGCCCATCAGCACGCAGGTGGTCGGCCGGGCCGGATCGCAGATCTGGAGATTCACTTCCGGCATCTTCGCGCCGGGGCGAGGGATGGCGTCGATGACTAGCCACGGCTCGTCGAACTGCAGGTCGTCCAGCTTGGCGCCGATCTCCTCGCGCACCGGGCTCCAGGCGCCGTCGCAGCCGACGAGGTAGCGGGCCTGGACCTTCAAGGATCCCTGGTCATCGACGATCGTCGCCTCGACGCCGCCAGCCTTGGTCTCGAGCCCTTGATAGGTCGCGTTCAGCAGGGTGCGGACGGTGGATTGTCCCGCCAGCTTGGCGCGCAGGGCGCGCTCCAGGCCGGGCTGGTTGAACATGTAGCCGCTGGCCCAGCCCGACGGCGCGAAGGCGTCCGGACGGGTGTCCAGGCTCAGCAGCACCTCGCCCGAGGCGCTGCGAAACTCGTAGCCCGTGGCCGGCTGGGCGTGCTGCAGCACGGCCTCGGCGATGCCCAGCTGCTGGAACACCCGCATGATCTCGTGATCGAAGTGGGCGGCGCGGGGCAGGGGATAGACGTCGGTCGACTTGTCGATCGCCAGGACGTCGACCCCAGCGTCGCCCAGCAGGGCCGCCAGGGTCGCGCCGACGGGGCCGAGGCCGATGATGAGGACGTCGCAGGCCAAATCCCTGCTGGAATGCGCGCGGCTCATGGGGCGGTCTCGTTGGCGCAGCGGTTCTCCAGCGCGCCCAGGCCGTCGATCTCGACGCGGACGACGTCGCCGGCCTTCAGGAAGACGCGCGGGTCCATGGCCGCGCCGACCCCGCCGGGCGTGCCGGTGAAGATCAGGTCGCCAGGCTCCAGGGTCATGGCCTGGGAGAGGTGCTCAATCTGGTCCCAGACATTGAATACCAGATGCTCGGTGTTGGAGTTTTGGCGGACCTCGCCATTGATCAGGCAGCGGATGGCGCGGCCGTGCGGGTCCGGCGCCTCGTCCAGGGTGGTGATCCAGGGACCGAAGGGGGCGTGGCTGTCGAACGACTTGCCCAGCACCCATTGCGGCACGCGGTGCTGCCACATGCGCTCGGTTACGTCGTTGCCGCAGCAGAAGCCGAACAGCGCCTTGGACGCGTCGCCGGCGGCGATGTGCTTGCCGCCCTGGCCGACCACGGCGACCAGCTCGGCCTCGTAGTCGACGAAGGGCGAGACCTTGGGGATCTGGATGTCGTCATAGGGCCCGTTGGCGCAGGTCGGGGCCTTGGAGAACCACACCTGGATCTTGGGGGTCTCCATTTTGCTCTCTTCGATGTGGTCGGCGTAGTTGAGGCCGATGGCCATGATCTTGCCGGGACGGCGGATCGGGGCCTGTAGGACCACGTCGGCCAAGGCGAGGCTTTCGGCGGACGCGTCGGCGTCGATGCGGCGGACCTCTGCCTCGAGCGTCGGCCAGCGGGCGATAAGGTCTGTCATGTCGACGGCCAGGCTGGGCGCCGCGCGCGACAGCGAGACGATGCGGCCGTCGGACACGAGGCCGAGTTCCGGCGCGCCGCCGGCGGAAAAGGTGGCGAGTTTCATGGCTTTGTCTCGAAAGGTTCAGCCGCCGAACGACGGGGACGGACCCCATTGCACGGCGAGGAGGTCGGGCAGGGTGGCGGTGCGCGAGCCATCGGCGGCGGTGAAGAGGTCGCCGTCCGTCCAGTGCTCCAGGGTGTGGCCCCAGGGGTCCTTCCAGTAGTCGAAGACCTGGCTGCCCAGCAGGTGACGGCCCACGCCCCATTCCGGCGTCCAGCCGCCGGCCTTCAGCTTGGCGTGGCCGACCATCAGGTCGTCGACGTCCAGAACCTCGAAGGCGGCGTGGTGGAAGCCCGGCCCGGTCGGGGCCTGCAGCAGGAACAGGGTGTGGTGGTCGGTCGGGATGTCGCCCCGGTCGCAGCGCATGAAGGCGCCGATCGACATCTCCGGTGCGACGGCGATCTCGTCGGAGGTGATGAAGCCGAAGCGCTCCTTGTACCAGGCCTCTGACGTGCGGAAGTCCGAGACGCTGAGCACGCAGTGGCCCAGGCGCACGACATTGGCCGGCGCCGCGCCGGTCCGCTTGGTCTCGCGCAGGCGGCGCTTCTCGCGGGCGTCGTTCCAGGCCACGGCGCCGGGCAGGCCGAGCGCGTCGACGGGCGCCTGGCCGGCCACCACCTCGACCTTGTGACCGTCGGGATCGGTCAGGGTCAGGATCAGGCCGCCGCCCGCGCGGTCGCTGGCCTCGGGCTCGACGCCTTCCTGGGCGGCCAGGGCCTGCAGGTCCTCGATCGAGGCGGCGCGCAAGCCCAGGGCGACGAAGCCCGGCTCGCCCAGCTCGGTCATGTGGACATAGGGGGCGGGGCCCAGGCCGCGGGCATAGAGGCGATCGCCGTCGCGCCACGGGCGCAGGCCGAAATCCTCCAGGAAGCGCTGCATGCGCTCCAGGTCCGGGGCGCGGAACGTCACATGCGCGACATCCTCGACCTTGATCATCGTTTCCACCCTTATAATGACTTATTGGTCACCTTTGTACGAGCGCGTTCGGAGCCGGGTCAAGCGGAGAGTGTGGGTCCATGATTGACTAAATGGTCACTATCGGGAACTGTGCCGCCAACAACAAACGGGAGGAAGACCATGACCCCACGTGTCGGATGGCGCGCCGCGCTTCTGGCCTGCGCCGCGACGGCGCTGCTGAGCGCCGCGCCCGCCGGGGCCGCCGAGTCGAAGCTGAGCTTCACCACGCTGGGCACCAATTCCGGACCCATCCCCAATCCGCAGCGATCCCAACCGGCCAACCTGGTGCGCTATGGCGACCAGGTTATCCTGGCCGACGTCGGCGACGGCGCGGCCGAGCAGCTGGCCAAGGCCGGCGTGCGCGTGGGGTTGGTCCAGGCCGTGGTCATCAGTCACCTGCACTTCGACCATACCGCCGGCCTCTTCGCGTTGATGAGCCTGCGCTACCAGGCCAATGACGGCGGCGTGCTGACGATCTACGGGCCGCCCGGCACGAAGCAGACCGTCGACGGCCTGCTGGCGGCCATGGGGCCGGGCGGCATCGTCAGCTCGTCGATCCGCGGCCTGGACGGCAAGCCCTCGGACAAGGTCAAGGTGGTTGAGATCACCGACGGCGCGGTGTTCAGCATCGGATCGGTCAAGGTGACGGCGACCAGCAACAGCCACTTCGTCGAGCTGTCGTCCACGGGCGGGAGCGAGGCGCTGTCCTTCCGGTTCGACGCACCGGGGCGCTCGATCCTCTATACCGGCGACACCGGGCCCAGCCCCAAGGTCGAGGCCCTGTGCAAGGGCGCCGATCTCCTGGTCAGCGAGATCATGGATCCGGACCTGGCCCTGGCCAAGATCGCGGCGCTGCGGCCGGACGTGCCCAAGGCCGCCCTGCAGTTCGTCACCGCCCACTTCGCCAAGGAGCACCTGTCGCCCAAGGAGGTGGGCCTGCTGGCCCAGCGTTGCGGCGCCAAGGCTCTGGTGGTGACGCACAACTCGCTGCTGGACAGCGAACTCGACGGCGCCAAGGCCACGATCGCCAGCCAGTACGGCGGCCCGATCACCTTCGCCAAGGATCTCGACACGTTCTGAAG
>JAEXJH010000380.1 GCA_023445955.1 Pseudomonadota bacterium | reverse complement strand
GGTCGGCACGTCGCCGTCATGCGCCGGCGCGGCCGGCGGCAGGGTCCGCAGCAGGCCGCGCAGGTCGGTCCAGCGCCAGTCCTCGTCGCGCCGCGACGGCAGCGCGGTGACGTCGCCGGTCTTGAGGGCGGTCGAAAGGGTCACGCCGCCACGCTCGCGTACTTGTCGTAGCCTTCAGCTTCCAGCTGCAGCGCCAGTTCCGGACCGCCCGAGGCGACGATGCGGCCGGCGGCCAGCACGTGGACCTTGTCGGGTTTGATGTAGTCCAGCAGGCGCTGATAGTGGGTGATGACCAGCATGCCGCGCTCGGGCGAGCGCAGGGCGTTGACGCCTTCGGAGACGATCTTCAGGGCGTCGATGTCGAGGCCCGAGTCCGTCTCGTCCAGGATCAGGAACTTGGGCGACAGCATGGACATCTGGAAGATCTCCATCCGCTTCTTCTCGCCGCCCGAGAAGCCGACGTTCAGGCCGCGCTTGAGCATCTCGAAGTCGATCTTCAGCGCCGCGGCCTTCTCCTTGGCCAGCTTCAGGAAGGCCGGGGCCGCGACCTCGTCCTCACCGCGCGCGCGGCGTTGGGCGTTGAGGGCGGTGCGGATGAAGGTCAGGGCCGGAACGCCCGGGATTTCAAGCGGATACTGGAACGACAGGAACAGGCCCTTGGCCGCCCGTTCGTTGGGCTCCAGCGCCAGCAGGTCGTCGCCGTTCAAGCTGGCCGAGCCTTCGGTCACTTCATAGCCGCCACGGCCGGAGAGCACGTACGACATGGTCGACTTGCCGGCCCCGTTCGGACCCATGATCGCGTGGACCTCGCCAGCCGGCACGTCGAGCGTGACGCCCTTCAGGATCGGCTTGTCCTCGACGCGGGCGTGAAGGTTCTTGATAGCGAGCATTTAACCGACGGATCCTTCGAGAGAAATCGCCACGAGCTTCTGGGCCTCGACGGCGAACTCCATGGGCAGTTGTTGCAGCACGTCCTTGACGAAGCCGTTGACCAGCAGGGCCACGGCCTCTTCCTGGCTGAGACCGCGCTGCTGGCAGTAGAATAGCTGATCGTCGGACAGGCGCGTGGTGGTGGCCTCGTGTTCGAACACCGACTGGCCGTTGCGGGCCTCGATGTAGGGCACGGTGTGGGCCGCGCAGTCCTTGCCGATCAGCAGGCTGTCGCACTGGGTGAAGTTGCGCGCGCCCTTGGCTTTCGGGTGGGCCGAGACCAGGCCGCGATAGGTGCTGGTCGACTTGCCGGCGCTGATGCCCTTGGCGACGATCCGCGACTTGGTGTTGGCGCCCAGGTGGATCATCTTGGTGCCGGTGTCGGCCTGCTGGTGGCCGTTGGTCACGGCGATCGAGTAGAACTCGCCCGACGAGCCCTCGCCGCGTAGCACGCAGGACGGATATTTCCAGGTGATGGCCGAGCCGGTCTCGACCTGGGTCCACGACACCTTGGAGCGGTCGCCGCGGCAGTCGGCGCGCTTGGTGACGAAGTTGTAGATGCCGCCCTTGCCGGTCTCCGGATCGCCCGGATACCAGTTCTGGACGGTCGAATATTTGATCTCGGCGTCGTCCAGCAGGACGAGCTCGACCACAGCCGCGTGCAGCTGGTTCTCGTCGCGCATCGGGGCCGTGCAGCCCTCCAGGTACGAGCAGTAGGCGCCCTTGTCGGCGATGATCAGGGTGCGCTCGAACTGGCCGCTGTCCTTGGCGTTGATCCGGAAATAGGTCGACAGCTCCATCGGGCAGCGCACGCCCGGCGGGATGTAGACGAACGAGCCGTCCGAGAAGACCGCGCTGTTCAGGCAGGCGAAATAGTTGTCCGAGGTCGGCACGACGGAGCCGAGGTACTGACGCACCAGTTCCGGATGCTCGCGAACGGCTTCGCTCATCGAGCAGAAGATGACGCCGACCGCGGCCAGCTCCTTCTTGAAGGTCGTGACGACGCTGACGCTGTCGAACACCGCGTCCACGGCGTAGCGCGGCGCGCCCTCGACGCCGGCCAGGACTTCCTGCTCTTTCAGCGGGATGCCGAGCTTGGCGTAGACGGCCAGGATCTCGGGATCGACCTCGTCCAGGCTCTTGGGGCCTTCCTTGGTCGAGGGCGCGGCGTAGTAGTAGCTGTCCTGGTAGTCGATCTTGGGAAAGTTCACCTTCGCCCAGGTCGGCTCTTCCAGCTCAAGCCAGCGGCGATAGGCTTCCAGCCGCCAGTCCAGCATCCACTGCGGCTCGTCCTTCTTGGCCGAGATGAAGCGGACGATGTCCTCGGAGAGGCCTTTTGGCGCGAACTCCTGCTCGATGTCGGTGGTAAAGCCGTGCTCGTATTTCTCGAGCGCGGCGACGGTTTCGACAGTCTCTTTGACCGCGGCCATTACGCCACCTCCCGGCGCCGGGCGCCGATACGCTTCCAGGCGGCGAGCCAGGCGTCGCCACACTTGATCCAATCGTCTTCCGTGCTGGCCCACCCGCCGCTGACACGCAGGGCGAACGGGGCCAGATCGGACCGGCCCATGGCTTCCACCACGCGGCTGGCCTTGACCTTGCCCGACGAGCAGGCGCTGCCGGCGCTGACCATGACTCCGGCCAGGTCCATGTTCATGACCTGGACCTCGGAGCCGAAGCCCTCGCCCGCGAAACACAGGGTTTGCGGCAACCGATCGGCGCTCTCACCGAGCACGACCGCGCCTTCCGCCTTCAGCCGCTGGGCCAAGGCGTCGCGCCAATGGGCCTGTTCGGCCAGCGAGGCAAGGCTTTCCTGGGCGACCTTGGCGGCGGCGCCGAAGCTGGCGATGCCCGCCACGTTCTCAGTGCCTGCCCGCCGGCCGCGCTCCTGACCGCCGCCGTGCTGGCGGCGGGTGACGTTGGCGCGCGTTCCGGCGACCAGGGCGCCGACGCCCTGCGGACCGCCCAGCTTGTGGGCCGACAGCGCCATGGTGTCGGCGCCGAGGGCGGAGAAATCGACGGCGATCTTGCCGGCCGCCTGGACGGCGTCGACGTGCAGCAGGCCGTCATGAGCGCGGACCAGGGCCGAGGCCTGCGCCACCGGCTGGATGACGCCCGTCTCGTTGTTGGCCAACATCAGGCAGACCAAGGCCTTGCCCGGCGCTTCGAGCGCCTGGGCCAGCCACTGAAGATCGGCGACGCCGTTGCCGTCGACCGGCAGGATCTCGACCGGCAGGCCCGAGGCCTTGGCCGTCTCGGTCACCGCGTCGTGCTCGACAGCGGAAATGATAACGCGGTCGACCTTTGCGCTCTGGATGGCCAGGGCGTTGGCTTCGGTGCCGCCGCTGACGAAGGTCACCGAGCCGGCCAGTACGCCAACGAGGGCGCCCACCTCGGCGCGAGCCCGCTCGACCACGTCGCGCGCGGCGCGGCCGGCGGCGTGGACCGACGAAGGATTGGCCGGGCTCTCCAAAGCGCGCAGCAGCGCGTCCTTCGCCTCCGGCCGCATCGGCGCGGTGGCGTTATAGTCGAGATAGACCGATGTGCGGGTGATGCTCACTCGGCCGCCATCTCCAGCGGACGGGTGGGACGCAGCTCGCCCTTCAGCACGTCAGCGACCGACACGCTGGCGAGATAGCCATGGATCTGGCGGCCCATCTCTTCCCACAGGCCGTGGGTCATGCAGCGCTCGCCGCCGGCCATGCAGCCCTTGGCCTGGCCCTTGGTGAAGTTGCAGCGCGTGGCGCGCAGCGGCTCGTCGACCGCCAGCACGATGTCGGAGATGAAGGTGTCCGCCGAGGCCTTGGCCAGGCGATAACCGCCACCGGGACCGCGGGCGCTGATCACCAGGCCCTTGCGGCGCAGGCGCGCGAACAGCTGCTCCAGGTACGACAGCGAGATCTGCTGGCGCGCGGCGATCTCGGCCAGGGCCACGGCGCGGCCCTCGCTTTCGTCCTGGCGCTTGGCCAGGTCGGTCATCGCCATGACCGCGTATCGTCCCTTGGTGCTCAGGCGCATCGCCTTACCCCTTGCAGATTCCGCGCGCATCGGCTTTTGCGTGTGCTACAAGCCGCGACTTCGCGCGCGAGCCCTCCAGCCCGCTGTGCGGCTGCGATTTAGGAAGACCAAGCGCGGCGGTCAAGTATTCTGCCCCCGAAAAAGGGCCGGAAACGGACCGTCCGCCAGCTGAAGGGGACGATATGCCTGATGTGATTTTGACCGGCGCGTCCGGCCGGATCGAAGGTCGCTACTCGCCGGGCAAGACCGAAACGGCGCCCATCGCGCTGATCCTGCATCCGCACCCGAAAGCGGGCGGTCACATGAACCACCCGGTGTCGGTTCAGCTGTATCACCTGTTCATGAAGCGCGGTTTCGCGACCCTGCGCTTCAATTTCCGCGGCGTGGGCCGCAGCCAGGGCGAGTTCGACGCCGGCATCGGCGAGCTGGCCGACGCGGCCACGGCGCTGGACTGGCTGCAGACCAGCAACCCGGCCGCCAGCCAGACCTGGGTGGCCGGCTTCGACTTCGGGGCCTATATCGGCATGCAACTGCTGATGCGCCGTCCGGAAACCGACGGCTTCATCTCGGTGTCGCCGCCGACCAACATGTACGATTTCAGCTTCCTGGCCCCCTGCCCGGCCTCGGGCCTGTTCCTGACGGGCTCGGCCGACACCATCACCCCGCCGGTCGAGGTGGAGCGCGTGGTCACCAAGCTGCGGACCCAGAAGGGCATCACGATCGACTACGAAGTCATCGACAAGGCCAGCCACTTCTGGACCGAGCACCTGCCCAGCGTCGAGAAGAGCGTCAGCGAATATCTCGACAAGCGCCTGGCGGAAAACCCGATCTAGCCGCGTTTCAAAGGCCTCCCTCCGGGGAGGCCTTTTTCGTTGAACGATGCTCGCCTATATTTTCACCGATTGATGAATATCATGGAGACGGTGATGCACTACGACATCGTCATCGTCGGCGGGGGCGCCGGCGGACTGGAACTGGCCTCGCGGCTAGGGCGACGCCTTGGCGGCCGCCACGGCAAGCGCCGGGTGCTGCTGATCGACCGTTCCAGCTTCCACATCTGGAAGCCGACCCTGCACGAGGTGGCCGCCGGCACGCTGGACGTCCACCAGGAGGGCATCTCCTATTCGATCCTGGGCCGTTCGAACGGCTTCAACTTCCTGCTCGGTGAACTGACGACCTTCGACCCGGCCGCCAAGCGCCTGACCCTGAAGGCGATCACCGGCGAGAACGGCGAGATCCTGGCGCCCGAGCGGGCCATCACCTTCACCTTTGGCGTGCTGGCGATCGGCAGCGGCTCGAACCTCTTCGGCACGCCGGGCGCCGAGCAGGCCCATCTGCTGGAGCGCACCGAGGACGCCGAGGCCTTCCACGTGCGGCTGCTGGCGGCCTTCACCAAGGCCTCGTTCTCGGCTGAGAAGATCCTGCGCGTGGCCATTGTCGGCGGCGGCGCTACGGGCGTGGAGCTGTCGGCCGAACTGATCGAGGCCCATCGCGAGCTCTTGGACAGCCTTGGCGACGAGCAGCGCTTCCGGCTGGACATCAGCGTGGTCGAGGCCGCGCCGCGCATCCTGGGCGGCCTGCCGCAGAAGATCGCCGACAAGGCCACGCTGGCGCTCGAGCGCAAAGGCGTGGCGGTGAAGACCAACGCCAAGGTGCTGGCCGTCCACGCCGACCGGCTGGAGACCAGCCAGGGCGACATCCCGGCCGACCTGATCGTCTGGGCCGCCGGCATCAAGGCCGCCGACGCCAATACCGGTTTTGGCCTGGAGACCAATCGCGGCAACCAGTTCGTGGTCAACGACCATCTGGAGACTTCGTCCCCCGACGTCTGGGCCCTGGGCGACTGCGCCGCCGCGCCGTGGAAGGATGGCAAGACCATTCCAGCCCGCGCCCAGGCCGCCCACCAGCAGGCCAGCTATCTGGAGCGAGCGCTGGTCGCCCGGTTGCACCAGGGCCGGGTCAAGGATCCCTTCGTCTATCGCGACTTTGGCTCGCTGGTGTCGCTGGGCAATGACAAGGGCGTCGGCGCGCTGATGGGTGGGCTGGGCGGTCCGAACTTCTTCGTCGAGGGCCTGATCGCCAAATGGGCCTACATGTCGCTGCACCTGGACCACCACCGGGCGATCCTGGGCGTGGGCCGCACGGCGACCCTGGCGCTGGCGCGGCTGCTGCAGCAGCGGGTGTCGGGGCGACTGAAGCTGCACTAGCCGCGGAATCTGCTCCCCCGCTGGGGGAGGTGTCGCGGAGCGACTGAGGGGGCATCGCCGGCCTATGCCGAGCTGCCCCCTC
>JAEXJH010000379.1 GCA_023445955.1 Pseudomonadota bacterium | reverse complement strand
GTCTTGGGCTTGCCGCCACAGGCCACGAGCGCCGTCGTCATCAGCAGCGCCGCCAGGGGAGGGAGCGGGGTCCGCCACATAAGCTGTTCCAAATCGATCGATGATAAGTTATCAGTGATTGATAACGCGCTTGCTTGTCAAGCTTGGATAGCAGTGGTCAACGACCGTCGATGAAGTCTCCACAAACCCGTTCCCCGCGCAAACCCAAGGGCCAGGGCGCCGAGCGCCGCGAGGAGATCCTCGACGCCGCCCAGAGCCTGTTCGCCCAGAAGGGCGTCCACGCCGTCTCGACCCGCCAGATCGCCGAGATCGCCGGCATCTCGCAGCCGGCCCTCTACGCCTACTTCACCACCAAGGACGACATCGCCGCCGAGCTGTGCGTGCGGGCCTTCGCCATCCTGTCGGCGCGGATGGAAGCCGCGCGAGTGGACTACACGCCGACGGCCGAGAGCTTCGAGCGCTGCCTGCGGGTCTATATCGACTTCGGCCTCGACCACCCCGATGCGTACCGCGTGGCCTTCATGCTGGAGAAGAGCGTCGACGGCTCGTTTCTGGAAAAGACTGGCGGAAAGCCGATGGCCGCCGGCAAAGAAGTCTTCCACGTCTTCGTCGAGATGGTCGGCGAGATGCACGCCGAGGGCCACATGGCCGGCGACGACGTGATGGCGGCGACCCAGTCGCTGTGGGCGGGCCTGCACGGCCTGGTCTCGCTGCTGATCGCCCGGCCGGAGTTCCCGTGGATCGACCGGGAGCAACTGATCGCCACCCATGTGGCTATGCTGCGACGTGGGGCGCTCAAGTAAGGGGGGCGTTGAAGTAAGGCTCCCGCGTCTCTAGATGAGCGCCTCGCTTTTCGAAGGATCCCCCATGGCCAAGCTCCTGCCGCTCCAATCGTTCAGCCTGCAGGAAACGGACGACGGCTACCGTCTGCTGGTCTCGGCCATCGGCGGCGAGTCGCTCTACGTCTCGATCACCGCCGACCAGATGGACGACATCATCGACAGCCTCGAGAACGCCATGGGCGCCGAGGGTGAGGGTGAAGAGGGCGATGTCGACGACGTGGAGTTCTAGGACTTTCCCCTATTCACATCCGTCATTCCCGCCACAAGGGTGGGAATGACGGGGATTTGTGGGTTTAGTCTGGGACCGGACCGCCCTATCTACCCCTCCCCATCCAAGAACAGGTAGATCGCCGCGATCTTCCCATCCCGCGCCAGGATGAAGTCCACCCCCGCATAGCGCGGCGGCTCTCCGGGCGGGCCAGAGACCCAGGCGACCATGCCGCTGTCGGCATTGGCCTGGGCCGGACCGGTCTCGGTATAGGCGAAGGTCGGGTGCGAAGCCCGGACCACGCCGGCCATCTCGACGATGGCGTCGCGGCCGCGATAGGTCGACCCTTTCGGGCCGTGGAAGACGATGTCCTCGGCGAAGATCTCGTCGGCGACCGCCCGACGCTTGGCCGGATCGCCCTCGCCGAACACCCCGTGCAGATTGCGGGTCAGCAGTTGTTCGATGGTCATGTCGGCTCTCCTCAGACTTGCGTCATGCCGCCGTCGACGAACAGCTCGGCGCCGGCGATGAAGCTCGCGTCGCTGGACGCCAGGAAGGTCACGGCCTTGGCGATCTCCGACGGATCGGCGACGCGGCCCAGCGGCACCTGGCTGGCCATGTAGTCGACGAGGCCCTGCTGGGCGGCGGCGTCGGTCCCGGCCAGCTCGACCAGGCCCGGCGTCTTGACCGGCCCCGGCGAGACGACATTGACGCGGATCTGGCGGTCCTTCAGGTCGCTGGTCCAGCCGCGGGCCAGGTTGCGCACGGCGGCCTTGGAGGCGCTGTAGACGCTGAAATTGGCCACGCCCTGGACGCCCGTCGTCGAGCTGACCAGCACGATGGCGCCGCCGTCGCGCAGCAGGGGCAGGGCCTTCTGGACGGTGAAGATCACGCCCTTCACGTTGCGGCCGAAGATGTCCTCGTAGTGCTCTTCGGTGATCGCGCCCAGCGGCAGCATGGTCCCGCCGCCGGCGTTGGGCACCAGCACGTCGATATGGGCGTGGCGCTGCTGGATGGTGTCGTACAGCTTGTCGAGGTCGGTCAGCTTTGAGGCGTCGCCCTGGACGCCGGTCACGTCGCCGCCGATCGCCTTCACGGCGGCGGCCAGCTCGGCCTCGCGGCGGCCGGTCACGTAGACCGCGGCGCCGAGGTCGGAGAAGCGCTTGGCCGTGGCCAGGCCGATGCCGCTGGCGCCGCCGGTCACCACCACCACCTTGCCTTCGAAAGTCTTGCTCATCGTCTTGTTCCTTTGGATTGGCCGGCGGGGCGTCCGTCGGTGGAAACAAGATGCATTCGGGACAGAAAGCAGAGTAGACGGGTAAATCGGCTCTCAGCGTTCCACTGGTGAGACAATCGTGGCGATCGATCTCAACGATTACGTACTGTTCGCCGAAGTGGTGGCGCACGGTGGCTTCGCGGCGGCGGGGCGGGCCCTGCGCCAGCCGAAGTCGACCCTGAGCCGGCGGATCGCCGCGCTGGAAGCCCGCCTCGGCGTGCGGCTGATCGAGCGCTCGACCCGCCGCTTCCGGGTCACCGAGGTCGGCCAGGCCTTCCACGAGCGCTGCCGCCTCCTGATGCTCGACGCCCAGCAGGCCGACGCGGTGGTGGCCGAGGCCCTGAGCGAGCCGCATGGTCTGGTGCGTTGCAGCTGTCCGGTCGGGCTGGTCGAGAGCCTGTCGCCGACCTTCCAGGCCTATATGGCGCGCTATCCGAAGGTGCGGCTGCAGATCGTGGCGGTCGACCGGCCGGTGGACCTGATCACCGAGCGCATCGACGTCGCCGTCCGCGAACGCCTAACGCTCGATACGGACGCGGCCCTGACCATGCGGACGCTGGGCCGCTCGACCCGGATCCTGGTGGCGGATCCGAAGCTGGCGATGCGCTGCGCGGGGCAACCGCTGTCGGCGCTGGCGGACCTGCCGACGCTGAGCCCCACCGACCAGATCGGCGAGCTGGAGTGGGAGCTGCTGGATCCGGCCGGCGAGGCGCGGAGCGTCAAGCACACGCCGCGCATGACCTGCGGCGACTTCGGGGCCTTGCGCGATGCGGCGGCCGCCGGCCTGGGCGTGGCGTTCTTGCCGGATCATGCCTGCCGGGAGCTGCTGAAGACTGGGCGGCTGGTGCGGGTGTTTCCGGACTGGAGCAGCCGGGCGGGGATCGTGCACGTGGTGTTCACGACGCGGCGCGGGCTGCCGCCGGCGGTGCGGTCGCTGATCGACCACCTGGCGGAGGCGTTCAAGCGGGGCGGGGTGACGGAGTAGTTTCCCTCTCTCTAAGAGAGAGGGAGCTTGTTCAGGTCTCGCAACTCCGTCAGCGCTCGACCCAGCGTCGCCCGCTTGGCCGCCGCGCCGAGTGAGATCCGCAGGCCCTCACCGACGACGCCGGGCGCTCGAAACGCCTCTGCCCCCACCAGCGCCAAGCCCCGGTCCTTCGCCGCCGCCGTCGCCGTCGCGCCGGGCAGCCAGACGTGCAGGCTCTCAGCCCCACCGATCGCCGTCGGCAACAGCTCGGCCGCCAGGGCTCTCCGCGCAACCGCCTCCTCGCGCACCCCGGCCAGCACCCGGCCCGCCACCCCCTCGCGGATCCAGCTCGTCACCACAGCCGCCATAAGCGGCGCGGGCATCTGGGCGATGGCGTGCAGGGCGGCCGCCGCACCCTCGGCCCGCCCCGGCGGCGCGACGACATAGGCCAGCCGCAGGCCGGGCGAGAGCGCCTTGGCGGTGGTGGCGATATGGAACACGCCTTCAGGCCACAGGCTGGCGAGGGCGGGGAGGGGCGTGGCTGGCAGCAGGCCGTAGGCGTCGTCCTCGACGATGGTCACGTCGGCCTTTCGCACGATCTCGATGACCGCCTCCCGCCGCGCCCGGCTCATGGTCGCCGCCGTCGGATTCTGGAAGGGCGGCGTACAGACCAGCAGGCGAGGGCGATGCTGGGCGATCAGCCGGGCCAAGGCCTTCGGCTCCACCCCCTCGGCGTCCAGCGGACAGCCCACGAC
>JAEXJH010000378.1 GCA_023445955.1 Pseudomonadota bacterium | reverse complement strand
GTGATCGCGCTGGCCAACAAGGAAAGCCTCGTCTGCGCAGGACCGGCCCTGCTGGCCATCGCCAAGCAGGCCGGCGGCTCGGTGATTCCGGTCGATTCCGAACATTCGGCGATCTTCCAGGTGCTGCAGCCCGACTGCGCCCACCGGGTGGCCCGCCTGATCCTCACGGCCTCGGGCGGCCCGTTCCGCACCTGGGACAAGGCCGCCATGGCCGCGGTGACTCCGGAACAGGCCATCGCCCATCCCAACTGGAGCATGGGCGCCAAGATCTCGGTCGATTCCGCGACCATGATGAACAAGGGGCTCGAGATGATCGAAGCCTCCTACCTGTTCGACACGCCGCAAGAGCGCATCGACGTGGTGGTTCATCCGCAGTCGGTGATTCATAGCTTGGTCGAATATGCCGACGGCTCGACCCTGGCCCAGCTGGGACCGCCCGATATGCGCGCGCCGATCGCCTGCGCCTTCGCCTGGCCCGACCGCTTGCCGTGGCCCGCGCCGCGCCTGGATTTGGCCGCCTACGGCCAGCTGACGTTCGAATCGCCGGACCTTGAGCGCTTCCCGTCGATCGGAATCGCGCGTGAGGCGCTTCGACTTGCGGGCGGCGCGCCGACGGCGATGAATGCGGCCAATGAGGTCGCCGTAGCCGCTTTCCTTGACCGGCGTATCGGCTTTCTCGATATTGCCGCCGCGGTGGCGGGAACCCTCGAGCGTATGAACAGTCTTGGAAACCTGGCCGTCGCGGAAAGTGACGCTGTCGATAACGCGATGATGATCGACACCAGCGCTCGCCGCATTGCGGCCGAGGTTGTCGCGCAAAAGCATCGCCGGCTCTGATCCGGGGGACCGGCCAACCTTATGACTGACGTCTTGATCTTCATCCTGTCCACGGCCTTCGTGCTGTCCATCGTGGTGACCATCCACGAGCTGGGGCACTACTGGGCCGCGCGGGCGTGTGGCGTGGCCATCGACTGCTTCTCGATCGGTTTCGGCCCGTCGCTGGTGTCGTGGACCGACAAGCACGGCGTCGAATGGCGCATCGCCTCGATCCCGCTGGGCGGCTATGTCCGCTTCTCGGGCGACGAGAACGCCGCCAGCGTGCCCGACCAGGACAACCTGGACGCCATGCGCGACTCGATCGTGCGGCGTGAGGGCGAGGCGGGGGTCTCCAAGTATTTCCACTTCAAGCCGGTGTGGCAGCGGGCGATCATCGCCGTGGCCGGCCCGGTGTCGAATTTCGTCCTGGCCATCCTGATCATGGCGGTCTTCCTGGTGCTGGTCGGCGCGCCGCAGCGTGCAGCCAGCGTCAACGGCGTGCTGCCGGGTGGCCCGGCTGAGGCGGCGGGCTTCCACAAGGGCGACGTCATCGTCGCCGCCGACGGCCGCAAGATCGGCTCGTTCCAGGATCTGCAGGGCTATGTCTCGCTGCGCGCCAACCTGCCGATCGACTTCACGGTCAAGCGGGGCGAGCAGCAGATCCACCTGACGGCCACGCCGCGCTTGGTCGAGATCAACGATAAGATCAGCGGCCGCATGAAGACCGGCCAGCTGGGCATCGAGAACGCGGGCCTGACCCAGTTCAAGCGCTCCAGCGTCCTGACCGCCATCCCCGACGCTACGGTCGAGGTGTGGGGCATGATCAAGACGATCGGCTTCTATCTGGGCCGTCTCGTCACTGGTCAGCTGCCCGCCGACCAGATCAGCGGCCTGATCGGCATCGGCCACACCGCCGGCGCGGTGACCAAGGCCAGCGCCGCCGGCGCGCCCGACGTGGCCACCATGGCCCTGCGTGTCTTCATCTCGTCCATGCTGCTGGTGGCCAGCCTGTCGGTCAGCATCGGCTTCATGAATCTGCTGCCGATCCCGGTTCTCGATGGCGGACATCTGCTGATGTACGCCTACGAAGCCGTGGCCAAGCGGCCTCTACGGGCGGATTTCCAGGCGGCCGGCTTCCGTGCGGGGCTTGCCTTGATCCTGGGTTTCATGCTGTTCGCGGCATGGAACGACCTCAACCGCTACGACGTGTTCAAATTCATCGGCGGGTTGTTCACGTGAATAACGCCCGCCCTCTGTCCATGATCGGTCACATGAACAAACTTCGCGCCCAAAGCGCCGCGTTCGCCACGGGTATGGCGCTGCTCCTCGGCTCGACGGCCTTGGTGGCTCCGCATCAGGCTTTCGCCCAAGCCGCGCAGACCGGCGTGGTCCAGCGCATCGTCGTGCAAGGCAACGAGCGTATCGAGCAGGGCACGGTCCTGTCGTATCTGCCGATCCAGCCGGGCGACACCGTCGATTCCCAGCGCCTCGACCTGGCGCTGAAGACCCTGGCCCGCACCGACCTCTTCGCCGACGTGAAGATCGAGATGCAGGGCGGCGACCTGATCGTGAAGGTCGTCGAGAACCCGATCATCAACCAGGTGGTCTTCGAGGGGAATTCGTCCCTGAAGGAAGACAAGCTGAAGGACGAAGTGCAGATCCGCCCGCGCGGCATCTTCACCCGCGCCAAGGTGCAGGCCGACGTTCAGCGCATCATCGAACTGTATCGCCGCTCGGGCCGTATCTCGGCGACCGTGACGCCCAAGGTGGTCGAGCTGCCGCAAAAGCGCGTCGACCTGGTGTTCGAAATCGCCGAAGGCCCCAAGAGCGGCGTTCTGGGGATCAACTTCCTGGGCAACAGCGAGTACTCGGACAACGACCTGCGCGACGTGGTCGTGACCAAGGAAAGCCGCTGGTACAAGATCCTGACCAGCAACGACAACTACGACCCCGACCGGATCGAGTACGACCGCGAGCAGCTGCGCAAGCACTATCGCAACCGCGGCTTCTTCGACTTCCGCGTCATCTCGTCGGTGGCCGAACTGGCCCCGGACAAGAACGGCTTCGCCGTCACCTACACCCTCGACGAAGGCCCGAAGTACAAGTTCGGCAAGGTCACCGTCGAAACCGAACTGAAGAAGCTGGACGGCAACCTGCTGGCCCAGATCCTGCCGATCCGCGCCGGCCAGCTGTACGAGGACGAGCGCATCGAGCAGGCCACCGACGCCCTGACCTTCGCGGCGGGCGCGGCCGGCTTCGCTTTTGTGGACGTGCGTCCGCGCTATGTGCCCAACCGCGAGACCAAGACCGTCGACGTGGTGTTCTCGGTCCGTGAAGGTCCGCGCGTCTATGTCGATCGCATCGACATCGTCGGCAACACTCGCACGCTGGACTACGTGGTCCGCCGCGAGCTGGAAGTCGCCGAGGGCGACGCCTACAACCGCGTGCTGGTCGACCGTTCGAAGAACAACATTCGTCGTCTGGGCTTTTTCAAGGATGTCGAGATCGAGGACACCCCCGGCTCGGCCCCGGATCGCACCAGCCTGCGGGTCAAGCTCGAGGAGCAGCCGACGGGCGAACTGTCGTTCAGCGCCGGCTACAGCTCGATCGACAAGCTGGTGCTGGACGTCGGCATCACCGAACGCAACTTCCGCGGCCGCGGCCAGAACCTGCGCGCCCGCGCTTCGGTCGGCTCGCTGCGCCAGCAGATCGACTTCGGCTTCAGCGAGCCGCGCTTCCTGGGCCGTAACCTGGTGGCGGGCGTCAACCTGTACACCTTCCGCTACGACCTCTCGCAGTACGCGGCCTACGACACCAAGTCGGTCGGCGGCGACGTCCGCCTGGGCTTCCCGCTGACCAACGATTCGTCGATGAGCCTGCGCTACACGATCCGCCAGGATAACGTCAGCGTCGCCGACAGCCTCTGCACCACCGGTTCGGTCTCGCAGATCCTCTGCCTGCAGCGTGGTTCGTACATCACCTCGCTGATCGGCTACGGCCTGCGCATCGACAAGCGCAACGACCCGATCAACCCGACCCGCGGCTGGTTCGCCGACCTGAACCAGGACCTGGCCGGCATCGGCGGCGACGTGAAGTACCTCAAGACCGAAGCCGACGCCGGCTGGTACTGGGGCTTCAACAAGGACCTGGTGTTCAGCGCCACCGGCTCGTTCGGCTATATCGAGGGCTGGGGCGGCGACAACGTCCGCATCAACGACCGCTTCTATCGCGGCGGCACCTCGTTCCGCGGTTTCGAGATCGCCGGTATCGGTCCGCGTGACATCTCGAGCACCAACAACTCGATGGGCGCCAAGCTCTACGCCATCAGCACCTTCGAGTTGACCGTCCCGACCTTCCTGCCCGAGCAGTACGGCATCAAGGCCGCCCTGTTCAGCGACGTGGGTACGGCCGGTCTGCTGGATGATGTGGATCGTCAGAGGTCGCCTGGCGTCTTCGATCCGAACATCAAGGATAACCTGGGCCTGCGTGCTTCGGCGGGTGTCTCGATCGACTGGAAGTCCCCCATGGGTCCCATTCGATTCGATATCAGCCGCATTTTGGCCAAGGAAAGCTACGACCGAACCGAAACCTTCCGGTTCTCCACCTCCACAAGGTTCCAATAAACATGTCCAAGTTCCTGTCCGCGGCCGCGTCCAGCGTTGTCGCTCTCGCCCTCGCGACCAG
>JAEXJH010000377.1 GCA_023445955.1 Pseudomonadota bacterium | reverse complement strand
ACCGTCGAGCCGGTCGGCGCGGTCGTGGCGTTCGAGCAGTTGGCCGTCGAGGTCCCCGGCGCGGCGGAATAGGTGGTGCACGGCACGAACGAGGAGTTCGTGATGTAGTAGTCCTCGGGCGTGGCCTGATCCAGGCGCTGATAGCCCAGGCTGACGCCCATCTCGCCGAACTTGGTGTCGAAGCTGTCGGTGTAGGAGATGTTGCCGCGATAGCCGAGGCCGTTATGGCCGCGGATGTCGTCGTCCTTGGGCAGGTAGGCGCCGCGGACTTCCATCTGGATCCGGCGCTTGCCGTAGTCGATCGGGCGGATCGACTTCAGCTCGATGACGCCGGCGATGCCGCCGTCCAGGAAGTCGGCCTGCTGGCTCTTGTAGACCAGCACGCCGTTGACCAGCTCCGACGGGAACTGCTGGAAGGCCACCGAGCGGTCGGGACCGGCGGTCGAGACCTCGCGGCCGTTGAAGGTCGAGAAGCTGAGCGCGGGACCCAGGCCCCGCACGCTGAGCTCGTTGGCGTTGCCCTTGAAGCGGTCGGCGGTGACGCCGGTGATGCGCTCCAGCGTGTCGCCCACCGAGTTGTCCGGCAGGGCGCCGATCTCGTCATTGACGATGCCGTCGACGATGACGCTGGCGGTGCGCTTGGTCTCGATCGAGCTGCGCTGGGTGGCGCGCGACGAGGTGACGACGACCGCGTCGATCGTGGAGTCCTCAGCCGGCGGCGTGGCCGGCGCGGTCTGGGCCAGGGCCTGAGCGGGCAGGATGATGGCCGCGCTGAGCAGCAGGCCGCGATAGAATGATGATTTCATGGAGTTTCCCCTTCCTTTTTTGGTTGTTCGCCGAGGCCTTCCCCTCAGCGGTAGTCCAGACGCCAGGTGATCTTGAACGGCGTCGCTGGGTCCGTCGGCGCGCCATGGCAGACGACCTTGGTCGTCATGGCGCCCGTCGCGGATCGGTATTCCTTGTCCTGGCCTGCCGGGCCGGACTCGCAGGATTTCAGGCCTTCGACGGCGAAGCGGCGGACCGCGCCGTCGGCGAAGGTGGTGGTCGTCCCGGACTGCTTGGCCCCGCCTGAGAACGCGCCAAGCTGCAGCTCGATGTCCTTGACCTTCACGCCGGCGGCCGGAGTGAAGACATCAGTGCGGGTTATGCGACCGGGCTCGAGGACGTAGGTGGTCTTCACCGAGACGCGCTTGTCGGCGACCGGCGCGCGCTCGCCCATCTTGTCCAGCTCGTCCTGACGCCACGAGACGGTCGTCTTGACGCCCTTGGCCTCGACCTTGGCGTCCTTGAAATAGGCCAGCGGCATCAGGGCCGAGCCGTCGTCCAGGGTCAGGCGCGGCGTGAGGAACGGCGCGACGCCGTCAGGCGAGCCCGCCAGCATCCCGGGCGAGAACGGGATCGGGAAATAGGGATTGTGCATGTGCTGGCTTTCGCCGCCGTTGATCACCGGCAGGCTGATCAGCCGGTTCCCATCACGCACCGAGACCAGCAGGCGGTCGTAGTCGCCGCGCTGGAACCAGGTGACCTGTCGGCGCGGCAGGGTCGAAAGGCCCTTGGCCCAGTCGGCGGCCGGCGCCTTGTCCCCGTAGCCCATGCGCGCCCAGTGGGCGCTGGTGTAGGCGTATTGATGGGCCAGGGAGAGGTTCTCGCCCAGGATCCGGAACTTGCCGCGATAGTCGTCGGTGCGCCGGCCGCCGTCCCATAGGTTCACCGAACCGGTTTTGGGATCCTGCCAGAACTCGGCGTAGCGCTGGGCCGCGCGGGCGGAATAGGCGTAGGCCAGATCCTTCTCCTGCGGGGTCAGCAGGTCCAACACCGCCGCGGCGGTCAGGGTCTCGATGATCGCCGTCTCGCCGTAGGGACCGATGCTGCGGCCGTACTCGAAGCCTTGCCCCTCGGCGTCCAGACGCATCAGCATCACGTCGGCGGACTTGCGCAGCCAGGTGAGAACCTGCTGCGGCGGCTTGCCCCCGGTCTCGATGAAGCGCTGAGCGATCTCGCCGGCCAGCAGGACGGAATAGCGGTCGAAGCGCCCTTCCCCGTCGGTCTCGTCGGCGAAGCCGTACTGGCCCGAATAGAGCTCATAGTGCTCGGCGATCTTGGCGTAGAGCTTCTCGGCCGGCGCGCCGTCGTCCCAGCCCATGCGCGTGCGCAGGCGGGCGATGGCGAAGGCCACGCAGTAGTAGTTGTTGGGGTGATCGATCAGCGCGTAGGTGTCGACGTCGACGAACATTCGCCAGTCCAGCCGCACGCGCAGCTTGGCCAGGGTCAGCGGATCGACCGCGTCCTTCAGGCGGCCCGCCTCGCGCAGCTTGTTCAGCGCCGACAGGTAGTAATAGGCGCCCCAGCTATCGTTGGCGTCGTCGGCGGTCAGCTTGGCGATCTTGCGGAAGTCGGCCAGGTACGCCGGCAGGCGCGGGTCGTCGGCCGGAAGGCTGAGCAGGAAGTCGACGAGGCTGATCGCGATCTTGCCCGGCAGGAACTTATCGCTGCCGTTGAACACCGGCTGGCCGTCCAGCTCCAGCTTGCGGCCGTCCTTGACCAGCTTGATCAGCAGTTGCTCGGTCTGGGGCTGGATGCGGTCGCGGACCGTGACGTCGTAGGCGGGAATGGCGGCCGGAGCCTCCGCCGCCCGGGCGGCGAACCCCGAACCCAGCAGGATCAAGGCCGCGATCGAAGCGCTGGTAACCGGTGTCAGATACAAGTCGACGGTCCTCCCCGAGTGGCCGTTTTCGACCTGCTCTTGACCGTTCCGACGCGCCTGTCGGCGACGTCCTCAATAGAAATCGAAAGTTTTTACGGCGCGGCGCGCAGCTCGACCGTCGTGGCGGTGCTGGTGGCGCGCACCGGGAAGTAGGACTGGATCGCCTCGACGAAGGCGCGGCTCTGGCCGGCGTTGAATGTGCCGCTGATCCGAAGCGTGCGCAGGCTGGGATCGGCGACCACGACCTGCAGGGTCGAGTAGCGGTTCATCTCGGCCGCCGCATCGGCCAGGGCGACGTTGTCGAAGATCATCTGTCCCCGACGCCAGGCCATCGCCTGGGCGAGGTCGGCGCCCGCGGGAGCGCTCGCGCCCATGCCGTCGATCAGCAGCATCGACTGGCCAGGCTTCATCACCGCCAAGGTCACCGGACTCTCGTGGTCGCTGACGGCCACCTTGCCCTCGGCCAGGACGACCGTGGTCTCGCGCGGCTCGCGACGGACGGAGAAGGCCGTACCGACGGCGGTCACCGTGCGGGGACCAGCGTGGACCCGCAGCGGCCGGCTCGCATCGTGGGCCACCTCGAAATAGGCGCGCCCCTGAACGAGATCGATCGATCGCGCGGCGGCGGTGTAGCGGACCCGCATGACGCTCAGTGCGTCCATCGTCACCCGGCTGCCGTCGGACAAGGTCAGGGTCCGCTGCTCGCCCAGAGCGGTCTGGAACAACGCCCCCTGCTGGGCTTGATGGCGCATCCACCAGAGGCCGCCGACCGGCGCGGCGATGGCGGCGACGATCCCGGCCGCGACCGCCCGACGGTCCCATCCGGAACGCCTGGCGCGGGCGCGCTGCAGGGCCTCGCGGCGCATCGACAGCAGGCCGTCGCTTCCCGCCTCATCGCCCATCAGCCGCCAGACCGCCTCGGCGCGGGCATAGGCTTCCTCATGAGCTGGATCCGCGTCGATCCAGCGCGCGAAGCCAGCTTCGTCGGACAAGGCCCCGCCCAGCCGGCGCGCGGCCCAGGCCGCGGCGGTCTCGTCGATCAGGGTCTGTCGCAGCGGGTTGGACACGGGACTAGCTCTGGAACGGATCGGCCCCGCGCATCAGGTGCGCCATGGCCTTGATGATGTACTTTTCGACCGAACTGACGGAAACGCCGAACGCCTTAGCGATCTCTGCATGCTTCCAGCCTTCCAGTCGGTGCAGGATGAAGGCGTCGCGCGTGCGCTCGTCCAGCTCGGACAATCGCCGCATCGCCGCCTGCAAGGCCTGCCTGTCTCCTAAGACGCGCTCGGGCGAGATCCCCTCAAAACGGTCCTGGCGAAGCTCGGTCTCGTCGAGGTGGCTGCGGAAGGTCTTCTGCCGCCGCGAGCGGTCGCGCAGCAGGTTGACCGCCGTGCGGAAGACAAACGCCTCGGGATTGTCGATGACCGCCCGGTCCGGCAACCGCACCAGCCGCAGGAAGACCTCCTGCACCAGATCCTCGGCCTCGTCGCGCGAGCGCACGCGACGCTCGAAATAGGCGATCAGCGGCCCGCGATAGGCCGCCGACAGGCGCTCGAGAAAGGCCTGTTCGCGCGGATCGAGTTTCGGCTGCGCGGCCATGCCTAGGACGGTTCCTCCACAAGGCGCGGATCTTCGCCGCGCCTTTCAGGTTTCGACGCGCCAGCCGCGCAAGTCCTCAACGCGCCGGCGCCCATTCTCAGTAGTCCACGGCCAGGCGCACGCCCAGATGGCGACCGCTGTCGCGCGCCGGCTTCCAGTGCGTGGCCATCGCCGGCTGGCCGTCGGCGCCGACGAGGTTCCACTGCACGTCCCGTCCCCGGGTCACGGCGAAGCGCTCGTCCAGCAGATTCTCGACGAAGCCGGTGAGACGCCAGCCTTCCCCGCTCAGCCCCGCCGAGACGTCCAGCACGCCATAGGCCGGCTCGACCGAGGCCGGGTCCTGCAACAGGCTGTAGACCACGCTGGACCGCCAGCGGTAGCCGGCGTTGAGCTCCAGCAGCCGGTCGCCGGCCAGCGGTTTGCGATAGAGGGTGTTGAGGGTCAACGACCAGCGCGGCGCGTTGAACAGGGTCTTGCCGGACAGGTCCTGCTTGCCGCCCACACAGCCTTGCGCGGCGGTCTGGCCGAAATAGCAGGCGGCGCTGTCGAAGTCGGTCATGATCGCCCGGCTGTAGGCCGCCGCGCCGCCCAGGGTCAGGCGATCGCTCAGGCGGGCGCTGAACTCGCTCTCTATCCCCTCGGCGCGCATGCTGCCGATGCTGTTGAGCACATTGAAGCCGGTGGCGTCGTCGCGGCTCTGGGCCTGGAAGCCCGAGAACCGCTCCTGATAGGCGGTCAGGTTCAGGCTGAGATTGCGGTCTGGCGAGACGGCCCGCAGGCCTAGCTCGTAGCTGCCGACCGTCTCGGACGCGATCGGCTGCTGGGCGGCGATGGCGTCCGCGGCCGGCTTGCCGGCATAGGGTCCCGAGGTCAGCCGCGTGCGCGTGGTCAGGCTGCTGGTCAGGTCGTAGGCGCGCCCCTTGTAGCCGGTCGAATAGCTGGCATAGGCGGTGACGCTTGGCGTGACTTTTCCTTGCAGGCCGATGCGCCCGCTCAGCGCGGTGTCGCTGTGGCAGGTGTCGATCGGCAGGGTCGGGCTGGTGCGCGAGCAGCGCGGGACGCCATAGGTGACGCCGTTGCCCAGGTCGTCGAACCGGTAGCCGATCTTCTCCTGGCTGAGGCGCACGCCCGACAGGATCGAGACCCGGCTGTTCAGGGCGTAGGCCCCCTGCCCGAACGCCGCCATCGTCCGGCTGAAGGTCCGCGCCTTGTAACGCGAATAGGCTGTGCTGTTGGTGGTCGGCAGGGACGGCAGGCCGTTGTAGTCGCCCAAGGTGTTGGAGCCGCGCACGAAGTAGCGCTCCGACCGCGTGTGGCCGACGTAGAGTCCCGCGACATAGTCCCAGCGCCCGCCGGTCGGGCTGTTCAGGCGCACCTCCTGGCTCGCCGAACGGATGCGGAAATAGCCGCCGTTGGACGAGCCGCCACGCGGGGCTCGCGGCGCGTACAGGCTGTAGTCGATGTCGGTCGCGTCGGTGTCCTGCCGGTCGTAGAGATAGTAGCGATCGACAGATGAGATCGCGGTCAGCCGCCAGGAGCCGACCGCTCCGGCCACACGCAAGTTGACGCCCTTGTCCGTCCCGTTGCCGCGGGCGTTGATGTCGTAGCGGGCGAAGTGGTTGTCAGGGCCGGGCACGATGCCACGCAGCACCGCCTCGCGCGGCAGCTCGGCCCGGCTGAGCGTGGCCTGCGGCGAGATGTAGGTATCGGCGCCGACGCAGCACGAGGACAGCGAGCGCGTGTAGTAAGGGCTCAGGGCGAAGGTCCAGTTGTCGCCCGGCGTCCAGACCAGCTTGCCCCGCAGATTGAAGTCCGACTGGCCGTTCAGCCACTGCCGGGTCGCCAGATTGAAGACATTGCCGCGATACCGGCTGTAGGCGGCCGAGACCCGGAACTTCAGATCCTCGTTGATCGGTCCGGTGATGCTGGCCTGCAACCGGCGCTCATGGTCGTCGGTCAGCAGGGTCTCGGCCCGGGCGGCGAAGACGTCGCTGGCCGGGTTAGTGGTGATGTAGATGACGCCAGCCGAGGCGGCCTTGCCAAACAGGGTGCTCTGCGGCCCGCGCAGGATCTCGACCTGCTGGACGTCGGCGAGGGCCGTGAACGCCATGGCCTGGAAGGCCTGGGGCGCGTCGTCGATGACCACCACCACGCTGGGCTCGGTGCCGATCGAGTAGGAATAGGTGCCCACGCCCCGGACATTGATGCTGTTGTTGCCGGGCTGGGTGGTCTTGGAGATCGTCAGGGTCGGCGCCAGCCGGACCAGGTCGTCGAAGTCGCGCACCCCGGCGCGGTCCATCATTGGGCTGGAGAGCGCCTGTACCGAGGCGTCGGACAGGCCCAGGGTCTCGACCCGCTTGCCCGAGGTGACGACCACCGCCTCCAGGCCGACGACCGGCTCGATCTCCTGGGCGTGGCGGACGACGGGCGGCGCGGCGCGCTCGGGGCGCTCGGCCGGCTTAACGCGATAGAGGACGATGACGCCCGAGGGGGTCTTGCGGAACGCCAGATCGGTCTGCGCCAACAGTACGCTCAGCGCCCGCTCGGCGGTCATGCGGCCACGCAGGGCTGGAGCGTGCTGGTCGGCCGTCAGCTCCGGCGCGTACAGCAGCTGCGCGCCCGTGGCCTGGCCGAACCGCTGCAAGGCCAGGCTGAGGCTGGACGCGCCCTGATCGAAGCTATCGGTAGCGCTACCAGCCATCGCCGTCGCGGGCGTCAGCAGGGCCAGCCCCAGAAGGACCCCCACGCTTGCAAGGCGACGAGCGCGGACGACGCGCCGAAACATACCGACCTCCCCTTTCGCGGCTCTTTGGCCACTGTGCGGACCGCTCTGAAGACAGCCCTTTCCCTTACGACGCGCTTTGGGCCAAGATCCTCAACGAAATCAGCGGGTCTTCTGCAAGGCCTCCGGCGCCAGGGCGCGGGGCGTGAAGCGGGCCTCGCGGACGGCGCCCTTGAAGTAGTCGACCTTGTTCATCCGCGCGCCGATCGAGCTGCGGCCCTGGCCTTGCGGCGTGTAGGCGATGTCGGCCTCGCCCTGCAGTTGGCCGTTGACGAAGGCGCGGTAGGTCTTGCCGTCATAGCTCTGGGCCACCCAATACCAGGGGCCGATCGGGAAGGTCTTGTCCAGGAACAGCAGGGTCTGCTTGTAGCCCTGCCCCGTGGCGAAGGCGTCCAGGCTCCAGGCGCCGTCCTTGACCCGGATCTCGAACAGGATGCGCGTGACCGAAGGCGGCGCGCCAGGCGTGGGATCCTCCTCGTTGAGATGGAACCAGCGCTGGGCGAAGGCGCCGCCGTCAGGGCGGAACAGGGCCTCGAACGTGAACTGGCCCATGCCGGCCAGCGGATGCCTGTCGATGACCAGCCGGTCGTCGACGCCGTCGAACTGCACGGCCTTGCCATAGGGGCTGTCGACCAGGGTCGGGTCGCCCTCGACGGTCGTCGCGACGCCGCCGATGTTGGACAGACGGTCGAAGATCCAGCGGGTCTGGCCGGGCTCCTCTCGCCGAGGCGCTGCGTGCGCGCAACCGGCCAGAAGCGCCGCGCCGCCAATCAGGACCTCACGTCGTTCGAAACCACTCATCACGCCACTCCCACAGCACGGATCGCCCCCGCCCGTGCATATATGCCTGCAGGGGTTCAGGCCAGGATCGAGCGGTCGATCTCGGCCACGCTGTTGACCCCGGTCAGGGCCATGGCCACGCGCATTTCCTTCTCGAAGAGGTCCAGCAGCTGGGTCACGCCAGCCTCGCCGCGGGCGGCCAGGGCGTAGACCCAGGCCCGGCCCAGCAGCACGCCATGCGCGCCCAAGGCCAGCATCCGCACGACGTCGAGGCCCGAGCGCACGCCGCTGTCGGCCAGCACCGTCAGCCGGTCGCCGACCGCCTCAGCGA
>JAEXJH010000376.1 GCA_023445955.1 Pseudomonadota bacterium | reverse complement strand
CTTGGAGCCTTACTTTAGCCTCGCGCGTTGCCAAGCTGTCGGACGAGAGGCTATCTCAGGCCTCCTTGAATTCCCCGGAGTTTCCACGCGCATGCGCTTGTCGCGCTATTTCCTGCCGGTGCTGAAGGAAGCACCGTCCGACGCCCAGATCGTTTCGCACCAGCTGATGCTTCGCGCCGGCATGATCCGCCAGGAAGCGGCGGGCATCTATGCCTGGCTGCCGCTGGGCTTCCGCGTGCTGAAGAAGGTCGAGCAGATCGTCCGCGAGGAAATGGATCGCGCCGGCGCCATCGAGCTGCTGATGCCGACGCTTCAGCTGGCCGACCTGTGGCGCGAGTCGGGCCGCTACGACGCCTATGGCCCGGAGATGCTGCGCATCACCGACCGCCACGAGCGCGAGTTGCTCTACGGGCCGACCAACGAGGAAATGATCACCGAGATCTTCCGGGCCTATGTGAAGAGCTACAAGGACGTTCCGAAGAACCTGTACCATGTGCAGTGGAAGTTCCGGGACGAGCGCCGCCCGCGCTTCGGCGTGATGCGCGGCCGCGAGTTCCTGATGAAGGACGCCTACAGCTTCGACCTCGACGCCGAGGGCGCGCGCAAGGCCTACAACCGCATGTTCGTGGCCTATCTCAACCTGTTCTCGCGCATGGGCCTGAAGGCCGTGCCGATGCGCGCCGACACCGGCCCGATCGGCGGCGACCTGAGCCACGAGTTCATCGTGCTGGCCGAGACGGGCGAAAGCGCCGTCTTCTGCCACAAGGACCTGGTCGAGATGCCGGCCCCCGGTCCGGACGTCGACTGGTACGGCGACCTGCAGCCGCTGGTGAACCAGCGCACGGCGCTCTACGCCGCGACCGAGGAAATGCACGACGAGGCGGCCTTCAACGCCCTGCCGGAAGCCGACAAGCTGTCGGCCCGCGGCATCGAGGTCGGCCATATCTTCTCGTTCGGGACCAAGTATTCCGAGCCGATGAAGGCCATCGTCCAGGGGCCTGACGGTCAGCAAGTGCCGGTGCAGATGGGCAGCTACGGCGTCGGCGTCTCGCGCCTGCTGGGTGCGATCATCGAGGCCAGCCACGATGACGCCGGGATCATCTGGCCGGAAGGCGTCGCGCCGTTCGACGTCGGCATCGTCAACATGCGCCAGGGCGACGCGGCCTGCGACGCGGCCTGCGAGACCGCCTACAACGCGCTCAAGGCCGCCGGCAAGGACGTGCTCTACGACGACACCGATGCTCGCGGGGGCGCCAAGTTCGCCACCATGGACCTGATCGGCCTGCCCTGGCAGCTGATCGTCGGTCCCAAGGGCATCGCCGAGGGCGTGGTCGAGATCAAGAACCGCAAGACTGGCGAGCGTCACACCGCGTCCCTGGAATCCGTCCTCGACGGCCTGACCAAGAGCAAGACCGCCTGATGCCAGACGTCCGCGCCGCCGGTCCCTTCAGTCGCTGGGAGCGTTCCGTCGCTCGCCGGTACCTGTTCGCCAAGCGCAAGAACGGCGGCGTGGCGCTGATCGCGGTCATCTCGTTTAGCGCGGTGATGCTGGCGGTCTTCGCCCTCATCACCGTGATGAGCGTCATGAACGGCTTCCGGGCCGAGCTGTTGGGCCGCATCGTCGGCTTCAACGGCCACCTTTACGCTCAGTCGCCTCTGATCAACGGCCCGGACCGCGACACCATCATCCGTCGCATCAAGGCCGCGCCGGGCGTGATCCAGGCCGCCCCGATGGTCGAGGCCCAAGCCATGGTCATCGGCCCGACCCAGGTCACCGGCGCCATCGTGCGCGGGGTGACCACCAACGACCTGCGCCACATGTCGCTGATTGCCAGCAACATCAAGAAGGGCTCGCTGCAGGGCTTCGGCCAAGGCGAGTACGGCGGCGACATCGTCCTGATCGGCGACCGCATGGCGCAGACCCTGGGCGTGCAGCCGGGCGACCCGATCACCCTGATCTCGCCCTCGGGGCCGGCCACGGCCTTCGGCAGCTCGACCCGCGAGAAGAACTACATCGTCGGCGGCCTGTTCAGCGTGGGCATGAGCCAGTTCGACGAGGCCTTCATCTACATGCCGCTGGAGCAGGCCCAGCTGTTCTTCGGACGCGACACTTCGGTCGACTATGTCGAGATCAAGGTCGATGATCCCGACAAGGCCAAGGAATACAAGCACGACGTCGAGGTCGCCTCCGGCCCCGGCGCGCTGGTCAGCGACTGGCAGGACAAGAACCACAGCTACTTCACAGCGCTCCAGGTCGAGCGGAAGGTGATGCGGCTGATCCTGTTCTGCATCGTCGCCATCGCCACCCTGAACATCATCTCCAGCCTCGTGATGCTGGTGAAGAACAAGGGCAAGGACATCGCCATCCTGCGCACCATGGGCGCCAGCCAGGGTGCGGTGTTGCGCATCTTCGTTATGGCCGGCGCCTCGATCGGCGTGGCCGGCACCCTGTGCGGCCTGGCCCTGGGCGTGGTGTTCTGCGCCTACATCACCCCGATCCAGAACTTCGTGGAGTGGGCGACCGGCACGGCCGTGTTCAGCGCCGACGTCTACATGCTCTCACACATTCCGGCGAAGATCGACTGGACCGAGGTGGGCGGCATCGTGGCCCTGTCGGCCCTGATGAGCGTGCTGGCGACCCTGCCGCCGGCCATGCGCGCCTCGCGCCTCGATCCGGTGGAGGCGCTTCGCTATGAGTGATCCCATCCTGGCCCTGCGCGGGGTCGAGCGCGTCTACAAGACCGAGGCCGGCGCCCTGCCGGTGCTGCGCGGCGTCGACATCGACGTCTATCCGGGCGAGGTCGTCGGCCTGATCGGCCCCTCGGGCTCGGGCAAGTCGTCGCTGCTGCACTCGGCCGGCCTTCTGGAGCACCCGGACACTGGGCTCGTGGCGCTGGAAGGCCGCGACTGCTCCAAGCTGTCAGAACGCGCCCGCACCCGCATCCGCCTGGGCACGGTCGGCTTCGTCTATCAGTTCCACCACCTGCTGCCCGAGTTCTCGGCGCTCGAGAATGTGGCCATGCCCCTGACTATCGCCGGCAAGAGCCGTCGCGAGGCCGAGGCGCGCGCCAAGGAATTGCTGGAAGGCCTGGGCCTAGGCCATCGCATGACCCACCAGCCGGCCCAGATGTCCGGCGGTGAGCAGCAGCGCGTCGCCATCGCTCGCGCCCTGGCCAATCGTCCCAAGCTCCTGCTGGCCGACGAGCCAACCGGCAACCTGGATCCGGCCACGTCCTCAGCGGTGTTCCAGGCCCTGTACCAGACCTGCCGCGAGCAGGGCGTTGCAGCGCTGATCGCCACGCACAACATGGACCTGGCCCGCTACATGGACCGCGTGCTGGCCCTCAAGGACGGTCACCTGGAAGCGCAACGGTTCTAGGCTTTGAGCTTCTAGAACTGGTGGCGGAAAGCCGTCTGGAGGACCGTCTGGTCCTGGGCGGGCGCCAGGCCCAGCCGCGCGCGGTCTCGGCGGAAGCTGTCGATATACAGCGCTTCAAACACGATCTGGGCGTTAGGCTTCACATCCCAGCGATAGGCCGCCAGCGCCGACCAGCCGTGCTCGGCATTGTTGTCTGTGGCCTTGTTGGTGCGATCGGTCGTCGAGAAATGGTCGTAGCGCATCGTCGCCGACCCTGGCCCCAGCGCCTTGGTCGCCGAGACGTAGGCCGCCTCGAAGCCCATATCGGCCCAGATGCCCAGGGCGTTGGAATAGCCCATGAGGGTCTCGCCGGTCATGACCTGGGCTTTCATCGCGACGGCGTCGAGGTCCAGGCGCATCCCCAGGTTCCAGAACCGCGTCTCCCACGACCATTCGCGGCGCGCGTCGACGCTGATCCGGTCGCCGGCGTTGTCATAGTGGAAGAGGTCGACAGCCAAGCGCGACGACGGCCGCCATTCGATACGGCCATAATAGCCGACATGGCCGTCGATCTCGGCCAGCGGCGTTGTCGACGGCGCCTGACGGCGAGCCATGGCCGCACTCAGCGGTGGCAGCGGGAAGCGGCCGAAGACCGGTGACTTCAGGTCGTGCAGCGCCCAGCCGCGGAAGGTCAGCTCCGTGCCCGAGGTGTCGCCATTCTTGAAGGCCCCAGCCGTCAGGCTGAAGGTCTGGCCGGCGATCGTGCGCCGGATCGTGGCCTCGGCCCCGACGACCTTGGTCTCCTCGGCCACCCAGGTGTTGATCGCCGAGGGCGTGATGGTGTCGGGCACGGACCAGTCCAGGCCGTCATGCTCCATCGAGATCTGCGGATAGAACCCGCCCG
>JAEXJH010000375.1 GCA_023445955.1 Pseudomonadota bacterium | reverse complement strand
CGCATAGACCGCGTCATTCAGGTCCGGCATGTCCAGGCGCTTGAGGCGGCCGGCGGCCAGGTCTTCGCGCACCATCGGTTCGGGCATGTTGCCCCAGCCGAAGCCTTCCTTCAGCAGCAGGTGCTTGGCGCCCAGGTCCGCCAGCCGCCATGTGTGGACGCTGCCGACGGCGAAGTCGCGGCCCTCGGTCAGGCGCGAGCGATCGGTCAGGACCAGTTGGGTGTGGCCGCGCGCTGCGCCAGGCGGGTTGCCGCCCTGGGCCAGCGGATGGTCCGGCGCGGCGACCGGGATCAGCAGGGTCGAGCCGACCGCGATGTGCTCCAGGGCGTCGCCGCCGTTGACGACGTCCAGCGGCCCGGCGATCCCGATCGTGGCCCGGCGGTCCAGCACCATCTCCGTGACGGCTCCCAACCCCTCGACATGCAGGCGCAGGGTCACGGTCGGGAAGGCCTCGCGGAAGGCGCGCAAGGCGTCGACCACCCGGGCGGTGGGCAGCATGACGTCCAGCACCAGGTGGATCTCGGCCTCCAGCCCCTGGATCAGGCCCTTGGCCATGGCGCGCAGGGCGGCGACGTCGCCGGCGATCACCCGGGCCTGGGCCAGCACCACGCGGCCGGCCTCGGTCAGCACCGGGGTCTTGGCCGCGTCGCGGTCGAACAGCTCAAGGCCCAGCTGCGCTTCCAGATTGGCGATGGTGTAGCT
Organism: Pseudomonadota bacterium; assembly: GCA_023445955.1. GTDB lineage: Bacteria > Pseudomonadota > Alphaproteobacteria > Caulobacterales > Caulobacteraceae > Caulobacter. The sequence continues at coordinate 2,138 of JAEXJH010000375.1, read as the reverse complement.
GATCACCGAATTGGCCCGGTTCAGCCGCCGCGCCGCGCTCGCGAAGCTGCCGGCCTCGACCACGGCCAGGAACACGGACAACTGGTCCAGGGTGGGGAGGCCGGGCTCGCTCATCGATCCATCATTCGAAAATATCGAACGTAATAGACGATTTTATTCGGCTGTTTCGCAAGGGTGAGCGGCGCCAAAAGACGCGCCGACGACGGGGCATGACGCTTCCGCCTGCAAGTTCTGAGGAATAGCCGTCATGGCCAAGGTTCTGGTTCTCTACTATTCGTCCTCGGTCACCTGGAGACGATGGCCAAGGCCGTCGCCGAGGGCGCGCGCGAAGCCGGCGCGACCGTCGACATCAAGCGCGTGCCGGAAACCGTGCCGCTGGACATCGCCAAGGGCGCGCACTTCAAGCTCGACCAGGACGCCCCGGTCGCCGCGGTCGAAGACCTGGCCAACTATGACGCCATCATCGTCGGCGCCCCGACCCGCTTTGGCCGCATGGCCTCGCAGGTCGCCGCGTTCTTCGACCAGGCCGGCGGCCTGTGGGCCCGCGGCGCGCTGCACGGCAAGGTCGCCGGCGCCTTCACCTCGACCGCCACCCAGCACGGCGGCCAGGAAACCACCCTGTTCTCGATCATCACCAACCTGCTGCACTTCGGCACGACCATCGTGGGCATGGACTATGGCCACGCCGGCCAGATGACCCTGGACGAAGTCACCGGCGGCAGCCCGTACGGCGCGACCACCATCGCCGGCGGCGACGGCTCGCGTCAGCCCAGCGAGAACGAACTGACGGGCGCCCGCTACCAGGGCCGCCGCATCGCCGAAACGGCGATCAAGCTGCACGGCTGATCTCCGTTCGGGGTTTCAGCCGCCCGGCTTTAGGCCGGTCACATTGCTAGCGACCGGCATGTGGGGCCGGCCGGCTCCTTCCCCCTCCCGGGAGCCGGCTGGCCCTTTCTTTCGTTGCACTAGGAAAAAGGAGTCTCGTCATGCGTCGCCGTAATGGCTTTCTGGCCGATCTCTGGAGAGGTCTCGTCTTCATCGTGACCATCCGGGCCATCGCCAAGCACTATCGCTCGCGCCGTCTGTACCTGGTCGGCCGTTGATCGCCGTCCGCCACGCCGTACGCGCCGGTCTCGGGGGAGGCTGGCGCGCGGCCTGGATGGTTATCAAGTCATGATAAAGAGTATTGTAGTTGTGTCATTCTGATACACAGTATGAATGTGGATTAATCTAGAATTTATGTTGATCTTGATTTAATAATGAACAAAATAGTTTGAGTTGTTAATTATAGAATACTGAAAATTAAACGAAGCTGTAAGCTCGTTGTGCGAGGGTCGGGTTGGGCAAAACGCCCACCGGTCGTCAAAACGACGCCGGAACACCTTGAATAGGAGTTGTTTCGTTATGGCGCTGAACAGCATCAACACGAACTCGGGCGCTATGATCGCCCTGCAGAACCTCAACAGCACGAATTCGGAACTGGGCGTCGTCCAGCAACGCATCAATACCGGCAAGAAGGTCGGCTCGGCCAAGGACAATGGCGCCATCTGGGCCATGGCCAAGAACCAGTCGGCTACCTCGAACAGCCTGAACTCGGTCAAGGACTCGCTGCAACGCGGTCAGTCGACCATCGACGTGGCCCTGGCCGCTGGTGACACCATCACCGACCTGCTCGGCAAGATGAAGGAAAAGGCCCTGGCCGCTTCCGACACCTCGCTGAACACCTCGTCGTTCAACGCCCTGGTCTCGGACTTCAACTCGCTGCGCGACCAGGTGCAGAAGGCTGCCGACAACGCCAAGTTCAACGGCGTCAGCCTGGCCGACGGCAAGGTCAGCAAGATGACCTTCCTGGCCAACTCGGACGGCTCGGGCTTCACCGTCACCGCCAAGACCCTGGGCCTGTCGGGCATCGGCCTGTCGACCACCTCAACCTTCGCCTCGGCCAGCGCGGCCAAGACGATGATCGACACCATCGACAAGGCCATCGGCACGGCCACCAACAAGCTGGCCTCGCTGGGCACCGCCTCGACCGGTCTGGACACCCACCTGACCTTCGTCGGCAAGCTGCAAGACAGCCTGGACGCCGGCGTGGGCAACCTGGTGGACGCCGACCTGGCCAAGGAAAGCGCCAAGCTGCA
>JAEXJH010000374.1 GCA_023445955.1 Pseudomonadota bacterium | reverse complement strand
ATCATCGGACGGGCGATCGGGATCGGCGGCGGCGGCGGCTGGCTCTTGGCCCGCAGCATCGCCGCGCCCTCGGCCAGGCGGTCGATCGGCGCGTCGGCATACGAGGCGTCGACGCCCGCATCGGCCCAGAAGGCCAGCAGGCTTTCGACGGCGCGTTGATCGACGGCGAGGCTCATGACACGTTCTTAGCGCGGAATATCGGTCATCTCCACGCTGCGTCGCAGCAAAAAAGCGAAGTCAGGTGCTTGACCGCCCACGCGTCACGTTCGGATAAGCTCCGATTCAAACAGTCATAAGACGGGCGGCCGAGCCCGATCGGGAGACCTTATGAGCGAAGACCTCGAACGCGAGTCGATGGAGTACGACGTCGTCATCGTCGGCGGCGGTCCCGCCGGGCTCTCCGCCGCGATCCGCCTGAAGCAGATGGCCGAGAAGGCCGGGACCGAAATCTCGGTGGCCCTGCTGGAAAAGGGCTCGGAAGTCGGAGCCCACATCCTGTCGGGCGCGGTGATCGATCCCAAGGGCCTGGCCGAACTGTTCCCCAACTGGAAGGAACTGGGCGCGCCGCTGGAGACGCCGGTCACCAAGGACCGCTTCAAGCTGCTGGGTCCGCAGGGCGAGATGTCCCTGCCGATGTTCGCCATGCCGCCGTTCATGCACAACCACGGCTGCTACATCGCCTCGCTGGGCAACCTGACCCGCTGGCTGGCCGGCAAGGCCGAGGAGCTGGGCGTTGAGATCTATCCGGGCTTCGCGGCTTCGGACCTCGTCTGGAACGCGGACGGCTCGGTCAAGGGCGTCGTGGTCGGTGTGGTCGGCATCGCCAAGGACGGCCACCACAAGCCCGACTTCCAGCCGGGCATGGAGCTGCACGGCAAGTACGTCTTCATCGCCGAGGGCGTGCGCGGCTCGCTGGCCAAGCAGCTGATCGAGAAGTTCGATCTGTCGGCCGGCAAGTCGCCGCAGAAGTACGGCATCGGCATCAAGGAGCTGTGGCAGGTCCCGCCCGAGAAGCACCAGCCGGGCCTGGCCGAGCACACCACCGGCTGGCCGCTGGACAACAACACCGGCGGCGGCAGCTTCATGTACCACTTCGGGGACAACTACGTGGCCATCGGCTACGTCGTGCACCTGAACTACAAGAACCCGTGGATCTCGCCGTTCGACGAGTTCCAGCGCTTCAAGCAGCATCCGGGCGTGAAGCCCTATCTGGAAGGCGGCAAGCGCATCGCCTACGGCGCGCGGGCTATCACCGAGGGCGGCTACCAGTCAGTGCCGAAGCTGACCTTCCCGGGCGGCGTGCTGATCGGCTGCTCGGCCGGCTTCGTCAACGTGCCGCGCATCAAGGGCAGCCACAACGCCGTCAAGACCGGCATGATGGCCGCCGAGGCCGCCTATGAGGCCGTGCAGGCCGGCCGGACCAGCGACGAGCTGACCGCCTACCAGACCGCCTACGACAAGTCGTGGGTGGCCAAGGAGCTGAAGATCGTCCGCAACGCCAAGCCGCTGCTGGGCAAGTTCGGCACCGCCCTGGGCGGCGCCTTCGGCATGGCCGACATGTGGCTGAACCACCTGACCGGCGGCGCCTTCGGCCTGTTCGGCACGATGAAGCACGAGAAGACCGACGCGGCCTCGACCGGTCTGGCCAAGGACTATCAGCCGATCGTCTATCCCAAGCCCGACGGCGTGATCAGCTTCGACAAGCTGAGCTCAGTGTTTCTGTCGGCCACCAACCACGAGGAAGATCAGCCAGCGCACCTGAAGCTGAAGGATCCGTCGATCCCGATCTCGGTCAACCTGCCCAAGTACGGCGAGCCGGCGCGTCTCTACTGCCCGGCCGGCGTCTACGAGGTGCTCTACAACGAGCAGGGCCAGGACCCGCGCTTCCAGATCAACGCCCAGAACTGCGTCCACTGCAAAACCTGCGACATCAAGGATCCGTCGCAGAACATCGTCTGGACGACGCCCGAAGGCGGCGGCGGGCCGAACTATCCCAACATGTAGATGAGAGAGCCTCCCGACCCCCGGTCTGGGAGGCTTTTTCTTGCGGGCGATCCCGAAACCGCCGAGGGTGGCGGGATGACGCGTTTCAAAGTCCTGCTCGCCTGCGTATCCGTCTCGGCCCTGGCCGCCTGCGCCTCGACGTCCGACACTGTCACGCTGCGAGGTCCCGTCACCGCGGCGATGTTCGACACCCGCACCTCGTACGGCCAGTTCCTGGCCGGGCAGGCGGCCCTGCGCGACGGCAAGTCCAAGGAAGCGGCCACCTATTTCGGCACGGCCGCCGTGCTGGGCGACGACCCCGGCGTAATCGCCGAGCGCTCGTTCTCGGCCCTGCTGCTGGCCGGGGAGATCACCCGCGCCGCGGCGGCCGCGCCGACCGGTCCGGAGACCAACGAAGCCATCCAGCGCATGGCCGTGCTGACCCGCGTGGTCGAGGCCCTGGCCAGCAACAAGGGCAAGGACGCTCAGCTTCTGCTGAAGTCCAGCAATCTGGGCTTCCCGCATCAACAGGCTGCGGCCTTGCTGGCGCCGTGGGCGGCCGCCGCGGCCGGCGACAACGAGGGCGCGATTGTCCAGCCGACCCTGCGCAGCGACAAGCTGGTGCAGTATTTCGGCCAGCAGGGCCAAGCGCGCCTGTTCGAGCGGGCCAAGCGCTATGACGAGGCCGAGACCGACTACAAGGCCCTGACCAGCAACGCGACGACGGCCAGCATCTTCACCCTGGACTACGGGGCCTTTCTGGAGCGCCGCAAGCGCCAGGACGACGCCGTGGCGCTCTACGACACCGCCCTACGCGCCGCGCCGAGCGATAC
>JAEXJH010000373.1 GCA_023445955.1 Pseudomonadota bacterium | reverse complement strand
CAACATGAGCGTCGGCCTGGCCCTGGGCCAAGGCCTGACCCTGGACCAGGCCCTGGCTGGCAAGGTCTCGGTGGCCGAAGGCGTCGCCTCGGCCCCCGCCGTCCGCGCCCTGGCCCGCAAGGTTGGCGTGGAAGTGCCGATCTGCGAGGCCGTCGCCGCCATCCTGGCCGGCGAGGTCGAGGTCGACGCCGCCATCGCCGGCCTGCTGTCGCGTCCCCTGAAATCCGAAGCCTGAACAAGGACCGCCGCATGGCCCTCTTCGTCGTCTACTGCAAGGACAAGCCCGGCGCGCTGGAGCTGCGCATGGACACCCGCCCGACGCACCTGGATTACCTGAACGGCACGAGCCTGGTGAAGGCCGCCGGTCCGCTGCTGGACGACGCCGGCTCGCCGATCGGCTCGATGCTGATCGTCGAGGCCGAGGACCGCGCCGCGGTGCAGGCCTTCGTCGACGCCGACCCCTACACCCTGGCCGGCCTGTTCGAGAGCGTCGCGATCGACGGCTGGCGCGTGGGCGTCGGCTCGATCGGCTAGGGCTTGCGCACCGACCCGGACAATCCCGCCCGCCCCGCGCCCGGGACGGTGCTCTGCGCGCTGGATGAGATCGCCTCACCCGGCTCCAAGGGCTTTCGCTGGCGCGAGGGCGACGCGATGTTCGCCGGCTTCGTGGTCCGCAAGGACGACCTCGTCGTCGGCTATCTGGACAGCTGCCCGCACGCCGGCTGGCCGCTCGCCGGGTTCGCCGGACGCTATCTGACCCGCGAGAACGACCTGATCCTGTGTTCGGGCCACGCGGCCCTGTTCAAGATCGAGGACGGCGCCTGCGTGGCGGGTCCGTGCCCGAACGACAAGCTGTTCCCCTGGCCCGTCGCGGTCCGCGACGGCCAGATCATCGTCGCTTAAGACCTTTGCTCTACGGTCCTCGCCAACGATTGCGAGGAACAAGACCATGGCCGATGGTGTGGACATGCACTTCGACGCCGAGGCGGTGACCCACCGCGCCGGTTTCGCCAAGCTGCGCTCGCTGACCAAGATCAATCCGCGCCTGGCCCCGAACCTGGCCAAGACCATGCTGGGCGGCCAGCGCGACGCCGCCGTGGTCGATGCGTTCAACGCCCATGCCGAGCAGGCCGGCTTCGAGTTCACCTCGACCTGGGCCAGCAACAACATCCCGTTCGTGGCCCCGCTGCTTCGCGACTTCGCCGCCAAGCGCCCCGCCGGCGAGACGATCCGCTACATGGAGATCGGCGCCTATGAGGGCCGGAACCTGGCCTTCATGGACTGGCTGCTGCCCGAGCGGCTGGCGGTCACGGTCATCGACCCCTGGTTCGACGAGGCCCTGAACCCGGAAGAGAAGTACCACGCCGTCGAGCCGCGCTTCGCCCGCAACATGGCCAGGTGCGGCTTCCGCAGCCTGTCGACCCACAAGGGTTTCTCGACCTACGTCCTGCCCCAGATGCTGGAGCGCAGCGAGCAGTTCGACCTGATCTATGTCGACGGCAGCCACACCGCCCTGGCCGTGCTGATCGACCTGTGCTTCTGCGCCAGCCTGCTGAGCGTGGGCGGCATGATGGTGCTGGACGACTACTGGCACGATATCAGCGAGATCGGCGGCCCGGGCGTGAAGCAGGCGGTGGATCAATTCCACGCCGCCTTCGGCCGCTATTTCGAGGTCGCCGCCGTCTATCGCCAGGTCGCCCTGGTCAAGACCGCCGAGATCCCGCGCTAGAGAGCACCGGTACGCGACGTTATGTCGCCGTCCCGACACGGCCAAGGTTAAGGGCCGTTAGACATCTATCCCCCCATTCTGCCTCGCGAATTCGCGATCCGCGCGGGGGAGATACCGACATGGCGTCCTTGGGTCAGAAAGTCATGGGAGCGGCCGCCGGCGCGGCGCTGCTGTGCGCGGCGACGGCCGGAACGGGCCTGTGGGTGGCCACCAGCCTCGACTCCGCCCTGACCCGATCGGACGCCTCGGCCCGGATCCTGCGCCTGCACATGCACGCCGACATGATGCACGACGCCCTGCGCGCCGACGTCATGGGCGGCATCATGTCCGCCGACCCGGCCCTGGGCGTCGCGCTGAGCGCGGTTCGCACCGACCTGGCCGAGCACACCAAGGCCTTCAAGACCGACATCGCCACCAGCAACCAGCTGGCCCAGGACCCGGCGGTGAAGACCGCCCTCGGCGAGGTCGAGGCCCCGCTGGCCGCCTATATCGCCGCCGCCAACGCCATCGTGGCCAAGGCCGATGTCGATCCCGCCGGCGCCCGCGCGGGCCTGCCGGACTTCGCCAGGCAGTTCTCGGCGCTCGAGACCAAGATGGAAGAGGCCTCGACCAAGATCGAGGCCGCCGCCACTCACGACTCCCAGGCCGCCAAGGCGATGAGCCTGCTGGGCCAGGTCGTCATGGGCGCCCTGCTGCTGGTCGCCGCCGCCTTCGCCGTCATCCTGATGATCGCCGCCCAGAAGGGCCTGGTCGCGCCGCTGGTGCAGATCACCAGCGCCCTGCGCCGCCTGTCGGCCGGCGACCTGTCGGTCGTGCTGCCCAAGACCCGCAGCAAGGACGAGATCGGCCAGATGACCGACGCCCTGCAGGCCTTCCACGACACCGTCGAGGCCCGCCGCAAGGAGCTGGAAGCCGCCGACGTCCGTGACGCGCTTGAGATCGAGCGCGCCGAGGCCGAGAAGCGCCGCGACGAGGCCGAAGCCACCCAGAAGGCCGTGGTCGAAAGCCTGGCCGCCGCGCTCAAGTCGATGTCCGAGGGCGACCTTTCCCACCGCCTGGAGCGTCCGTTCCCGGCCGGCTACGAGAAGCTGCGCGTCGACTTCAACGTCGCGGTCGAGAAGCTGTCGGGCGTCATCGCCGCCTCGCTGGGCGCGGTCACCGCGATCCATGGCGGCACGGCCGAGATCACCGCCGCCGCCGACGACCTGTCGGGCCGCACCGAGCGCCAGGCCGCCAGCCTGGAAGAGGCCGTCGCGGCCCTCGACGAAATCACCAGCACCGTGCGCCTGACCGCCGAGGGCGCCAGCCGCGCCCGCAAGGTGGTGCAGCGCGCCCGCACCGCCGCCGACGCCTCGGGCTCGATCGTCACCCAGGCGGTCGAGGCCATGGGCGCCATCGAGAAGTCCTCGACCCAGATCGGCCAGATCATCGGGGTGATCGACGAGATCGCCTTCCA
>JAEXJH010000372.1 GCA_023445955.1 Pseudomonadota bacterium | reverse complement strand
GACCACCGGGCAGCCGGCCGCCAGGGCCTCGATCTCGGCGGTCTGGGGGCCGGTGTCGGCGATGAGGTCGGCCTTGGTCAGCACTACGACGGGCCGCGCGCCGCTCTGCCAGGCGGCGGCCAGGTAGCGCTCGATCCGGCGGGGATTGAGGTCGCCGTTCATCGAGGTGACGATAAAGGCCAGGTCGATATTGGCCGCCACCACCTGCGGCGTCTGCAGGCTGTCGGCGGCGCGGCGGATGAAGGCGGTGCGGCGCGGCAGCAGGGCGTGGATGGTGGCGGTGCGCTGGGCGGCGTTGACCGACATCGCCACCCAGTCGCCGACGGCCGGGTGGCCGATCTCGCGGGCCTCGTGGCGCAGGCGGCCCGACGGCTTGGCGCGCAGTTCGCCCTGGTCGCTCATCACCAGATAGCCATTGCGCTGCTGGACGACGACGCGCCCGGGAACATAGCCGGCGCGCGCATGCGGCTTGAAGGCCTGCGCCAGCGCTTCGGACCATCCGTATTGCGAGATCAAGTCGAGGCTTTCAAACGCCAGGGCTCCTGAGGGGTGCGGGTTTCGCGGTGACCATTGTAAGGGCGCCCGCCCGTGACGGCCAGTCGTCCGTCGTGGTGTAGCGATGCGCCTCGAAAAGCGGCATACGGTTGCGCATGGCGAAAGACATGACCTACGCGCGCTACCTGGCGCTGGACGAACTGCTCGAGGCCCAGAAGCCGCAGAGCGACCGGCACGACGAACTCCTGTTCATCGTCATCCACCAGACCAAGGAGCTGTGGCTCAAGGAGATCATCCACGAGGTCGAGCTGGCCAAGCGGCTGATCGCCGGCGGCGACGTCGAGCCGGCCTACAAGGCCCTGGCGCGGGTGTCGCGGATCCAGACGGTGATGACCCTGTCGTGGGACGTGCTGGCGACCATGACGCCGGCCGACTACCTCAGCTTCCGCGGCGACCTGGGCTCGAGCTCTGGCTTCCAGTCGCACCAGTTCCGGACCCTGGAATACCTGCTGGGCCTGAAGGACCAGAGCTTCCTGAAATTCCACGAGGAGGGATCCTCGGCGCTGGGCCAGCTGCAGGCCGCGCTGGACGCGCCCAGCCTGTACGACGTCGCCATCGCCCAGTTGCCGCGTCATGGCCTGGCCGTGCCCGACAGCGCCCTGCACCGCGACTTCAGCCAGACCTATGTCCCCTCGCCCGAGGTGGAGGCCGCGTGGCTGGAGGTCTATCGCGACCCGCAGCGTTATTGGGAGCTGTACCAGCTGGCCGAGAAGCTGGTGGATCTCGACGACGCCCTGGTCACCTGGCGCCACAAGCACGTGCTGACCGTCGAGCGGATCATCGGCGGTCGGCCGGGGACGGGCGGCACCGATGGCGTCGGCTATCTGGCGAGCACCCTGCGCCGTCGCGCCTTCCCCGAGCTGTGGTCGCTGCGGACCAAGCTCTGATGCGCAAGGATCTCTTTTCCCGGGCGCTATCCGTTCCGGGCCGCCTGCACATGGCGGCCCACAGCCACCACCTCTGGCCCGACGCCACCCTGGCCGGCCAGGTCGAGGCCTGGGAGGACGCCGTCGTCCTGGCTGACCACAAGTGGGACAAGGCGCTGGGCGTGATCTATCCGGCGGCCCAGGCGCTGGTGGCGCGAGAGCTGAACCTGCCCAGCCCCGACAGCGTGGTCTTCGCGCCCAACACCCACACCTTGCTGGCGGTTCTGAAGTCGGCGATCGCGCGCCGCCCGGTGCGCATCCTGTCGACCGACGGCGAGTTCCACTCGTTCCGCCGCCAGGCCCAGCGCTGGGTCGAGGCCGGCGAGGTCGAACTGACCCTGGTCGAGACCGACCGCCCCGACTTCGCCGAGCGGTTCCTGTCGGCCGCCAGGACCGGGGCCTATGACCTGATCTTCGTCAGCCACGTGTTCTTCAAGACCGGCGTCGTCTTCGACCGCGTCTGGGCGCTGGCCGAGCTGGCGCGGCCTGAGGGACCGTGGGTGGTGGTCGACGGCTATCACGGCTTCCGCGCCGTCCCGACCGACCTGTCGGCGGTGGCGGATCGGCTCTTCTATCTCGCCGGCGGCTACAAATACGCCATGGCCGGGGAGGGCGCGGCCTTCCTGCATGCGCCGGAGGGCTTTGGCCCGCGCCCGGTGCTGACCGGCTGGTACGCCGAGTTCGGCGATCTGGAAGGCCCGCCCGGCGGGGTCGGCTATGTCCGCGACGCCGGCCGGTTCATGGGCGCGACGTTCGACCCGTCAGGGCTCTATCGGTTCGTGGCGGCGGGGCGGATGCTGGAGGCCGAAGGGCTGACGACGATAAGCATCGCCGCGCATGTCGGGACCTTGCAGCGGAGCCTACTGGCCAAGATCGAGGCGGGTGAGGCCGGGCCGCTGAAGGACGCGATGATCATGAACCCGCCGGGCGATGGCCCGCAGGCGCGGTTCTTGGCGGTGAAGCACGAAAAAGCCAGCGCCTGGAAACACGCGCTGGCGGAAAAGGGCGTGGTGGTCGACGTCCGCGACGACGTGCTGCGCGTGGGGCTGTCGGCCTATCACGACGAGACGGATATCGACGCGTTCTGCGCGGTGTGCGCTGACCTACCCTGATCCGCTCTTCCCGGCGAAAGCCGGGA
>JAEXJH010000371.1 GCA_023445955.1 Pseudomonadota bacterium | reverse complement strand
CGCCGCGCCCGAGCGCGAGGTGCTGATCGAGCCGTCGCATGACCTTGGCGGCGTCCTGCAGCTCAAGCACGGCATCTTCGTCTCGGCGGACATCCCTTGCAGCGATCCGCCCAACGCGGCGCTGCGTCGCTATGACGGCGAGGGCCTCAGCGGCGCGCACACGCACGCCTGCCAGATCAAGATCGTCGGCCAGCGTGGCAAGTCCTACGACATCGAGCAGTCCTGCATTGACGCCGGCCAGGGGCCCGGGCCGCGCTCGACCGAGACGGCGACGATCGACATCCAGGACAATCTGACCTTCACCCTCAAGCGGGGCGGCGCGGGCGAGACGTTCCGCTACTGCGCGGCGTCGGAGCTTCCGCCTAGCCTGCGCAACTGGTGAGGCCGGCCCCAGACAAAAGAACGGCCGCCTTCCAGGAGGAGAAGGCGGCCGAGTCATTGGGAGGAAACGCCCGAAAGGGCTGATTTCCATATAGCTGTTTGAATTCGATCTGACAACGTTGTCACGAAAATAATTTCGCGAGACGGTGAAATCGACCCTCAGCGGGGCCGCCCTATTTCTTCTTCGCCGCCTGGGCCTCGATCTCGACCAGCATGCCGTCCTGGACCAGCGAGGTGATCTGGCTGGTGATGCGAGCGGGCTTGTTCGGCTGGGTCGCGGTGCCGAAGTAGGTCTTGTAGCCCTCCATCATGCCCGGGAAGTCCATCTTGCCACCCTTGGCCGGGTCGCCGACCAGCAGCACGCGCATCATGACGACGTCGGCCATGGTCGCGCCCTGGGTCTTCAGGGCGGCCTCGATGCGGCTCAGCACGCCCAGGGTCTGGGTCTTGGTGTCGCCGAACTTGGCCACGCCCGTGGCCTTCTCGTCGATGACCGGCGGGGTCATGCCCGAGACATAGATGGTGTCGAAGCCGGCCGGCACGGTGACGACGCTGGCGATCGGTGACTTGGCGTCGCCGTTGCGGACGATCTCCTGGGCGTGGGCGGTCGCGTCGAAGCCCGCGAGGGCGACGATGCTGGCGGCGAGGGCGATGAGGCGTTTCATGATGTCTCTCCCTTTGAAGTTTTAATGGGCCTGCAGGCCGCGCGCCTTGGCGCCGGCCTTGGCGGCGTTGCGGGCGGCCAGGACGTCGGCGGGCTTGATGGCCGAGGCCTTGTTGCCCCACGAACTGCGGACATAGGTCAGGATCGCCGCCAGGTCGGCGTCGGTCAGGTCGTCCTTGAAGGCCGGCATGCCCGCCCGGCCATTGAGCACGGTGGTCATGACGATCTTTGGATCGCCCTGCACGAAGGGCGAGCCGGCCAGGGCCGGGAAGGCGCCCTTGACGCCCTTGCCGGTGGCCTGGTGACAGGCCGAGCAGTTGTCCAGGAACTGAGATTGCGGCGTGGCGGCCGAAGCGAGCGCCGGAGCGGCGAGGGTCGCGGCGAGCGCGAGAATGGCGAAACGCATGGTGGTTCCTCGGCTCAGGCTTGCGACACGCGGGCGTGGATCTTGCCGATCTGCTGCCAGGCCGACTCGATGGCCCCGGCCTGCCAGCCGCCCAGATAGCTGAGGTGTTCGCCGGCCAGGTACAGGCGGCCGTCGGGCTCGCACAGGGTCGGGTAGCTGTTCTTGCGGCCGCCTTCGCCCCACTCCGCCCAGCCGCCTAGATTGTACTCGGCCAGGTGCCAACTGAAGGAGAAGGCGTTGTCGAAGTTCTCGGCGTATTCGGGGAAGATCTTCTGACCCGCCGCCACGGCGAAGGCTGCGCGGTCGGCGGGGCTCTTGGCGCTGATCCGCGCCGCCTCACCGCCGAAGGCGTAATAGCCCAGCAGCACGCCCTTCTGCCCCTGCCAGCCGTAGGAGGGCAGGGTGATCGTGCCGATGCCGGGAATGTCGTTGTAGATGTGGCCGCCGTAGATGTGGTGGTTCTCTTCCCAGAACCGGTTCTTCATCTGCAGGCCGATCTTGTTGACCGGGGCGTAGGCCACGCCTTCCATCGCCGCCTTGAAAGCTGGCGAGGCGTCCAGGTCGATCTGCTTGAGCACGCTGAGCGGGATGGTGCACAGGCAGTAGTCGGCGGTGACCTCGCCCTTCTTGCCGTCCGCGCCCTTGTAGGAAACCGTCACGCCGGTGGGCGACTGCTTGATCTTCTCGACGACCGTCTCGTAGCGGATCATCGGCCCGACCTGCTTTTCGAAGGCCTTGGCGATCTGGTCCATGCCGCCGATCGGCTGCAGCATGGTGCGCTGCTGCTCATAGCCGGTGACCGAGCTCAGCACCCGCCAGGCGTTGCTGTCGAGCACGTCCTTGAAGGCGAACGGCGGCAGCTCCTTGCCGGGGCCGGGATTCATGCCCGCGCCAGGATGCACCGAGAAGCCGCGGCCCTCGGTGCCCTTGTAGGCCAGGTCCTTGGACAGGCGCCCTTCGGTGACCAGGTAGGAGATGAACTTCTCGCGGTCGATTCCGGTCAGCGGCGCGTCCAGCTGGCCTTGGCTAGCGGCCTTGGCGACCAGCTCGGCGGTGTAGCCGCGGATGTCGGCGGCGACCTCGCCCTTGCGCACCGGCTTGCCGGCCAGCGGCCCCGCGCCCTTCTCGAAGTAGACATAGGCCGCGTCGTTGTCGTTGACGAAGCTCTCCAGCGGCACCCCGAACTTCTTGGTGTAGTGCAGGGTCGAGCGGTGGTGGTACGGGATCCGCCACGGGCCGTGGTTGATGTACTGGCCCTCGTCGAACTCGCAGGTTTGCTCGTGGCCGATCAGGTCGGTGTGCTTGAAGCCCTTGCGCGCCGTCTGGCAGCGACCGCCGGCAAAGCCGCGCGCCTCTAGCACCTGCACCTGATAGCCGGCCTTGCTCAGTTCGTAGGCGGCGGTCATGCCCGCCAGGCCCGCGCCCAGGATGACGATCTTGGTTCCCTTGGCCCCGCCGGTCAGCTCGGGCGGCAGCTCGGTGGCCGAGGCCATGCCGTAGCCCAGCGCCTCCATGCCCGACAGCACCAGCGACATGCCGCCCACGGCGGCCAGGCTTTCGAAGAACCGACGACGTGTGAGAACTCCACCCGCCGAAGACGCGTCCAATCCGCTCATTATATCCCCGCCCTTGATTGGCCGACGCGGCTCACCGCATCGGCTGCGGGCATCTCGAAATTCCGCTCCTCCCGGCGCAATTCAATTCGGGTCCGTCACAGGGCTGACATGTTAGTAGCCTCGCCATTGGGCGCCGGGGGCGGTCTTTGAGCGATCGGTGGGCGTCGTAGGGAGTTGTCGTGGAATCATCCGTTTCTGAGCTTTCCATCCGCCTGGCGCGTCCTGACGACATGCCCGTCCTGTCAGCCCTGATGGACCGCGCGATCGGCGAGCTGCTGCAGGCGTTCCTGCCGCCGGAGGGCGTGAAGGCCTCGTTCGAGATCATGGGCCTGGACACCCAGCTGATCGCTGATGGCACCTACTTCGTCGTGGAAGATGCGGGCGAGATCGCCGGCTGCGGCGGCTGGAGTCGGCGCGCCACCCTGTTCGGCGGCGACCACTCGGCCGGCCGCGACGCGGCGTTGCTGGATCCCCAGGTCGACGCTGCCCGCGTGCGGGCGATGTACACACACCCCTATCACACCCGTAAAGGCGTCGGCCGGATCGTGCTGGACGCCTGCGAAGCGGCCGCTCGCGCCGAGGGTTTCACCCGCGTCGAGATGGCCGCGACCATGGGCGGTGTCCCGCTTTACCGCGCCTGTGGCTACCACGACATCGAGCCGTTCGAGGCGGTGACCTCGACCGGCTATCGCGTACCGCTGATCCGGATGGGCAAGGCGCTGTAGGGGCTTTTCGTTGCCTTGCCGGCCCGGCCTCGACATTGTGCCGGAAACATCAGGAGGCCGCCCATGACCATCGAGAACGAGGACCAGCTGGAGAAGCTGCGCACCGTCGGCCGGCTGGTCGCGCGCACCCTGGAGGCGATGGGCAAGGCGCTGGAGCCGGGCGTCACCACCCGCGAGCTGGACAATCTGGGCCGCGTGCTGCTGGAGGCGGAGGGCGCGCGCTCGGCGCCGGAGCTGACCTACAACTTTCCCGGCGCGACCTGCATCTCGGTCGGTCCCGACTGCGCGCACGGCATTCCAGACGACACGGTGGTCAAGGCCGGCGACCTGATCAATATCGACGTCTCGGCCGAGCTGGACGGCTATTTCGGCGACACCGGCGCCAGCTTCGCCGTGCCGCCGATCACCAAGCGCATCGAACGCCTGTGCCGCGACGGCCGCCGCGCCATGTGGGCCGGGATCAAGGCGACCCAGGCTGGCGGGCGACTGAACGCGGTGGGCGGCGCGATCGAGACCTTCGCCCAGAAGAACGGCTACAGCCTGGTGCGCAACCTTGCGAGCCACGGGGTGGGGCGCTCGCTGCACGACGACCCGCGCGAGATCCCGACCTGGTACGAACCCCGCGACCGCCGCCTGATCCCCGAGGGCCTGGTTTTCACCATCGAGCCATTCCTGTCGCTGGGCGCGGACTGGGTCGAGGAGCGTGACGACGGCTGGACCCTCTATCCGCCCAAGCGTCAGCCGACGGTGCAGTACGAGCACACGCTGGTCGCCACTCGGAATGGTCCGGTCGTGCTGACCCTGGCCTGATCGGGTCTAGCCGAGGTTCACGACCTCGCCGTCCTCCTTGGTGAAGCGTTCGGGCTTCCGGTCGAGCAGGTCGAACACGACTTCCGAGGGGCGGCAGAGCTTTGCGCCCTTGGGCGTGACGACGACGGGGCGATTGACCAGGATCGGGTGCTCGATCATCGCCGCGAGCAGGCGATCCTCGCCGCTCCCGTCGTCCAGCAGGCCCAGGTCTGCGGCGGGCGAGCCCTTCTCGCGCATGAGCTGGCGCAGTGTCAGGCCTGTCGCCTCGGACAACTGGCGGAGCTGCTCGCGCGTCCAGCCGACCTGGAGGTATTCGACCACCTCGGGCTCGTACCCGGCCGCCTGCACCATGGCTACCGTGTTGCGCGACGTGCCGCACGTCGGGTTGTGGAAGATGACGATCGGGAAGTCGGTCACTGGATTTTCTCCGATTGCAGCAGCCAGCCGAAGGCGCCCGCCGCGAGCAGCGCGCCGACGATCTGGGCGAGGATGAAGACCGGCGCGCTGGAGGGCGCGATGCCGGCGAAAGTGTCCGACAGGCTGCGGGCCACTGTCACCGCCGGATTGGCGAACGATGTTGAGGCGGTGAACCAATAGGCCGCGGTGATGTAGAGCCCGACGGCCATCGCCGTGCTGTCGGGACGAAACCGCGTCGTCCCAAGGATCACGCCGACTAGACCGAAGGTCGCCACGATCTCGGAGAGCGCCTGGCCCGCGCCGTTCCGCGCCTTGATCGAGATCTGGACAAGCGGCTCGCCGAACATGGCGTGGGCCAGCAACACCCCCAAGATCGCGCCCGTGACCTGAACGACTGGATAGGCCAGCGCCAACCGCCGGGGGAGGTCTCGTCTCAGCGCGGCGACGAGCGTGACCGCCGGATTGAAGTGCGCGCCGGAGATGGGTCCAAAAACCCAGATCAGGACGACCAGCGCCGCGCCGGTGGCGAGCGTGTTGCCCAGCAGCGCGATGGCGACGTTGCCGCCGGCCAGGCGCTCACCCATGATCCCCGAGCCGACGACCACGGCCAGCAGCAGGGCCGAGCCGAGGCCCTCGGCCGCCAGCTTCCGGGGCCAGTTGAAGTCGCTCGGACTCATGCGCCGACGCTGGGCGTGCAGGCCGGGCTGCAGGTCTGTGCGCGAGCGACGATGGAGCCCAAGGGTGCGCAGATTTCGGGCGCGCCGCCGCAGCAGTCCTCGACCAGAAAGCCCAGCATTCCGCTCATGGCGTCGTAGTTCGCGGCGTAGAGGATCGAGCGGCCCTCCCGCCTGGACGTAATCAGGCCGGCGTGGGACAGCACATTGAGATTGGCGGACAGGCTGTTGGGCAGAACGGCAAGGGTCCGGGCGATTTCGCCTGCCGCGATCCCTTCCGGACCGGCTTTCACCAACAAGCGAAAGATGGCGAGCCGCCCCTCGTGACCAAGGGCGGAAAGCATGCTGACGATGACCTTTGATTCCATATTTCTACGATACTAGAAATATGGCGCGAGGCTATGGGGCGGTGCTCAAGCAAAAGGGGCGGACCTCGCGGTCCGCCCC
>JAEXJH010000370.1 GCA_023445955.1 Pseudomonadota bacterium | reverse complement strand
CGGCCTCTTCTTGAGAGCGACCTGTTCCGCGGTAGCTCAGTGGTAGAGCAGCCGGCTGTTAACCGGCTGGTCGTAGGTTCGAGTCCTACCCGCGGAGCCACTCTCTCAGACTTGCGGTCGCCTGAGGCGACCCTCGCAAGTCGAGAGCCGCCTCGAAGACTTCAGCAAAGCTTTGAGCTTCAATCCCAAGATGGCTTGGAGCGGATGATCAACGGCACGTCACCTTCGGCGCGGACGGCAACGCGTTCGCCTTGGCGTTCGAAGATCAAGTCGACAGTCAGTGCGCCGACGCGAAGACGCTCGACGGCCATGCGGTCGATGCCGATCGGCAGGCGCGGGTCGACCAGGACGATCTCGCCGCGATTGGCGTCGATGGTGATCCCCAGGCAAGCCTGCATCAGCATGAACACCGACCCCGCCGCCCAGGCCTGGGGAAGGCACGCGACCGGATAGGCCACGGGCGGCTCACCCGGCGAGCGGGGGAAGCCGCAGAACAGTTCGGGCAGGCGCATGCCCATGCGGCTGGCGGTCTCGAACATGTCGGCGGTCAGGGCCACGACGCCGTCCCGCTCGCCATACTGCGACAGGCCCATGACGCACAGCGCCGAGTCGTGGGGCCAGACCGAGCCGTTGTGATAGCTGATCGGGTTGAAGCGGGCCTCGCCCGTAGCCAGGGTGCGGACACCCCAGCCGGAGTTGAAGCGGGCCGACAGCAACTGGTCAGTGACCTTGCGGGCGCGCTCGGGCGCCGGCAGGCCGCAGAACAGCAGGTGGCCGGGGTTTGACGACAGCACACGGCAAAGCTGGCCCTGGCCATCGACGGCGATGCCATAGAAGCTGCGCTCGTCCATCCAGAAGAGCTTTTCGACCTTCTCGCGCAGGGCTTCGGCTTTCTGCTTCCAAATAACCGCCTGGCCGGCTTCGCCGCGTCGCTCGGCCAGCCGGGCCATGCCGCGATAGGCGGCGAAAGCGTAGCCCTGCACCTCGACCAGCGCGATCGGGCCGGACGGATAGCGGCCGTCGGCGTGGAAGACGCTGTCCTCGCTGTCCTTCCAGCCCTGGTTGGACAGGCCGCTGTCCTGGCCGCGGGCGTAGTCGATCAGGCCGTCGCCATCGCTGTCGCCGTCATGCTCAATCCAGTGCATGGCCTTCTCGAGAGCCGGCCACAGCTCGTCGATCAGCTTGTCGTCGCCGGTCCGCTGCTGGTAGGCGCCGGCCAGGGCCACGAAGAGCGGCGTGGTGTCCACCCCGCCGTAATAACGGCCGAACGGCACCTCGCCGAGCGCGGGCATCTCGCCCTTACGGGTCTCGTGCATGATCTTGCCTGGCGCGCTGTCGCGGAAGGCCGAGCGCTCCTGGGCCTGGTGGGCGGCGAGGTAGCGCAGCACGCCCTTGGCCAGGCCCGGCTCGAACCACAGGATCTGCCAGGCGGTGATGATGGCGTCGCGCCCGAAGGCGGTCGAGAACCAGGGGATGCCGGCATAGGGGTAGGGGCCGGTCTCCATCTGGGTGGTCAGCAGGGCCAGGTCAGCCCGCGACTTGCCCAGCCATTCGTTGAACAGGCGTCCAGAGCTGTTCAGCCGCGCGCCGTGGCGGCGTCGGGCGCGCATGTCCCAGCGGGCGCGGGCGGCGGCGTCGCGGAAGCGCTCGCGGCTGGGCGTGTGGCCGTCGACCACGCCGATTTCGATATAGAGCTCGGTCTCGCCCTCGGCATGCAGCGAGAACATGAACTCGGCCTTGTGCGCCGAGAGGCGGAACGGCGCGTCCGAGAACGAGATGAACGAGGACCGCTCGACCCCGTCCAGGCCGATATAGCTGTAGATCACTCGCCGGCCATCGACGTGCGGCGGACCCTTGGTCCCGCGCTTGGCGCGATGGCTGCCGCGCACTTCGAACATGTCGCGGAAGTCGGCGTCGAACTCGATGGTCATCGGCAGCAGCACGGTGTCGCGGCTGTAGTTGACGCAGCGAATGCGTTCGAACAGGCGCTCACCCCACAGGAAGCGCTTGCGCTCGATGTGCAGAACGCCGGGCGGCCCCATCCGCTCGCCGGGATAGGGCAGCGCCTGGTTGGTGCTGTTGCAGGTGAAGAAGACGTTGTCGTGGGCGACCGCCGCCGACAGCAGGGACGGCATGCGACCGCCCAGGGTCAGCCGGTAGAGCGACAGGATGCGGGTGTCGTTGTGGAACAACCCATCGCCCTGGCCCGCAATGTCGCCGAACTCGTCGGCGACGATGAAGGTGTCCTTGTCCTTCAGGGCATAGAGATTCTGCGGCGCGCGGACCTCCGCCGTCACGCCGTAGTCGACCGGCGCCTCCATGGCCGGTGCGAGACTCTCCATGGCCCCTCCTTCAATTCATGCGCTAGCGGCCATATCGACCAAGGAGGGATAGACAGCCGCGCCGTCGCAGAGCCGCTCGTAGATGGCGACATAGCGGCGGGCCATCGCCTCGGACGAGAACCGTTCCTCGAAACGCGCGCGGACGCGTTTTCGATCCAGGCGTTCGGCGCGAAGAATGGCGTCGGCCGCCTGGTCGTCATTATCGACGATGAAGCCCGTCAGGCCGTCGTCGATGACCTCGGGCACCGAACCGCACCGGTAGGCCACGACGGGCGTGCCGCAGGCCATGGCCTCGATCATCACCAGGCCGAAGGGCTCGGGCCAATCAATGGGGAAGAGCAGGGCGTCCGCGCCGCCCAGGAAGGCCGACTTCTCGCTGTCGCCGATCTCGCCGACGAACTCGATCAGCGGCTCGTCTTTCATCATCGGGGCGATGACGTCCTCGAAATAGGCGCGGTCGGCGTTGTCGATCTTGGCGGCGATCTTCAGGCGCTTGCCCAGGCGTTTGGCCAGGTTGATGGCGCGGTCCGGGCGCTTCTCGGGCGAGATGCGGCCCAGGAAGGCCAGGTAACCCTCGCTCTTCTCCGAGAAGGCATAGATGTCGGCGTTCATGCCGTGATGGACCGTGCCGGCCCAGTTGGCGAAGGGCAGGGGGCGGCGCTGGTCGTCGCTGATCGAGATCAACGGGAACTGCGGCCAGCGCTTGTAGACGGCAGGCAGGTCCTTCAGGTCCAGGCGGCCGTGCAGGGTGGTCAAGGTCTTCTCGGCCTGGTCGGCGAAGAACGGGAACTGCACCATGTCGGTGTGGAAGTGGACGACGTCGAACTGGTCGGCCAGGGCGCGGACCTCGGCCAGCTGCGTCAGGTGCGAGGCCAAGTCCGACTTGAGCGGCGCGGGATCTAGGCGGATGGCCTGATCGCGAACGGGGATCAGCCGAGCCTTGGTCTGGGCCTCGGCGCTGGCGAACAGGGTGACCTCGTGGCCGAGATCGACGAGGGCGTCGGTCAGATGGGCAACGACTCTTTCGGTGCCGCCATACAGGCGTGGCGGAACGGCCTCGTAGAGGGGAGTGACCTGGGCGATCTTCATGGCGCGGACCTTGAACGGGGAACTGGGCGCGGCGCTGGTCCGCTCCTGATCAGTTCCGTGCGCCGTTATTGGTTCCGCCGCTTGCCTATTTGCCGCCTTATTGTCGCTCGAGGCGCTCGCGGCGCTGGCGTTCTTCACGCAGATCGCGCTGCCGGCGACGCCAGCGACCGTATTGTTTGCGAACGCGCTCATCGAACCAGGGCATGAAGTAGATCACGACCAGGGCACCGATCGCGATTGCGATCACAACTGGCGCACTGTGCATCTCAAGTCCCCCATGAAGCCGGTGATCGGGCTTCCTCCCTGCGTCGATCCTTGTCGACGACGCGTCGTTAGTCGACGCGGCTGCAATCTTTAACAATTAATATTGAGTAAGTTTGTCATTATTATGTGGGACGGCGCTTTGGCCTCGTATCGGAGCGCAAGGCGAGGGCGGTTGGCGCATTTTTCATCGGCGCTCTGGACGCTCTCGAAGCGCGCGGCCTCCGATCGCATTGCGTTTCGGCCGGACGCGGACCTATAAGCCTGCTCGAAAGTCTATGTCCTTCGAGGGATTCCATGAGCACCGACTTCGCCGCCGCGCGGCTGAACATGGTCGAGAGCCAAATTCGCACCGCCGACGTCACCGACCTGCCGCTGCAGGACGCCCTGCGGGTGGTGGCGCGCGAGAGCGTGACGCCGGCCTCGAAGGCCTATCTGGCCTATGCCGACGCTGACATCGAGTACGCGCCTGGCCGCTGGCTGCTGCGCCCGCGCGAAGTGGGCAAGCTGCTGCAGACCCTGAAGCCCCGCGAGGGCGAGAAGGCCCTGGCCATCGCTGCTCCGTATGCCGCCGCCGTGCTGGAAAAGATGGGCCTCTCGGTCACCCGTCTCGAAGGTGACGACCTGAAGGCCGTGCCGGCCGGTTCGTACGACGTGATCATCTGCGAAGGCGCCGTCGCCGTGGCCCCGAAGGCCTGGCAGGACGCCCTGGCCGCCGGCGGTCGTCTGGGCGTCGTCGAGCGCACGGGCCCGGTCGGCCGCGCCGCCATCTATCTGCGCGCGGAAGACGGCGTGGGTCGTCGCCAGGCATTCGACGCCTCGCCGCCGATGCTGGCCGGTTTCGAAATCGAGACCGGTTTCAGTTTCTAAACATCCTTGGGCGCTAGCCTGCCGCAACGTCTGCGTGAAAAAAGCTTAACTAGCGGCGTCTGGCGGCTGGACTTACACGCGATCATATTGTGGCGAGCGCGCGCTTCGCGGGGATTGGGGATAGAATTTTGATGTCGAACCGTCGACGGGCCGGGCTGCTGGCCGCCGCTTGCTGCGCCAGCCTGATGGCCGGCGTGTTTTCCGCCGCTCATGCCGACACCCTGGCCGACGCGATCGCGCTGGCCTACCAGACCAACCCGACGCTGCAGCAGCAACGCGCCAGCGCCCGGATCACCGACGAAGGTGTCGTGCAGGCCAAGTCGGGCTTCCGTCCGACCGTCGGCGCCGTGCTGGACGTGACCGGCGCGAACGTCAATCCGCCCGGCTCGGCTCCGACCATCAAGTCGTCGGGCAGCAGCGCCACGGTCTCGGTGACCCAGCCGCTCTACACCGGCGGCCGCGCCAGCGCCAACCTCAGCGCCGCCGAGGCCGACGTGCTGTCGGCTCGCGAAGGCCTGCGTTCGGTCGAGCAGACGGTGCTGGTCAATGTCGTCCAGGCCTATGTCGACGTCCGCCGCGACCAGGAGCGCCTGCGCATCGCCAAGGAAAACGTCGCGGTCCTGCAGCGCCAGCTCGACGAATCCAACGCCCGCTTCGACGTGGGCGAGATCACCCGCACCGACGTGGCTCAATCGCAAGCCCGCCTGGCCGCCGCCAAGG
Source organism: Pseudomonadota bacterium (assembly GCA_023445955.1). GTDB lineage: Bacteria > Pseudomonadota > Alphaproteobacteria > Caulobacterales > Caulobacteraceae > Caulobacter. The sequence goes on along the minus strand of JAEXJH010000370.1, from coordinate 2,399 downwards.
CCGGTCTCTCGGGCGCTCAGGCCCAGCTGGAAGTCAGCCGCGCCGGCTACGCCGCCGTCGTCGGTCAGACCGCCGGCGACCTGGCGCCTGAGCCGACCCTGGCCGGCCTGCTGCCCGGGACGGTGGATCAGGCCTTCGAAGCCGCCCAGACGACCAATCCGGGCGTGACCTCGGCCAAGTACAATGAAGACGCCGCCGGCGCCCGCGTCGCCGTGGCCAGGGCCGGCTATCGTCCGACCATCTCGGCTCGCGCCGGCATCGGCTTCGACGCCGGCCGCACTTCGGGCGTCGGCAGCCAGTTCGACGACTATTCGCGCACCGTCTCGGGCGCCGTCACCGCCTCGGTGCCGATCTTCGCCGGCGGCCTGACGACCTCGCAGGTCCGCGCCGCCACCGAGCGCGAGAACGCCGCCCGCAGCGCCACCGAAAGCGCCAAGCGCACGGCGATCCAGCAGGTCTCGAACGCCTGGAGCAACCTCCTGGCCTCGCGCGCCCAGCTGGGCTCGAACGAGGAACAGGTCCGCGCCACCCGCATCGCCTTCGAAGGCGTGCGCCAGGAGCAGCAGGTCGGCCTGCGCACCACGCTGGACGTGCTGAACGCCCAGCTGGAGCTGTCGAACGCCGAGCTGGCCCTGGTCAGCGCCCGTCGCGACGAATACGTCGCCAGCGCCGTCGTTTTGCAGGCCATGGGCCAACTGGACGTCAACAAGCTGTCGACGGGCGCGACGCCCTATGACCCCAAGGCCTCCTACAACCGCGTCACGCACAGCGTGGGTTGGGTGCCGTGGGAGCCGGTGATCCAGGCGATCGACAAGGTCGGCGCGCCTTCCACCAAGTCTCACTCTTCAAGCGACGTGGCGGGCTCGAAGTAGGCTTAACGCCGCGTCGATTCCGCCCAGGCGCGGACTTGCGCTTGCTTAAGCCGCGTAAGTCTGCACCATCGCGGCCAAGCGTGTCCTCGGGCGCGCAAGGATTCGTACCCTTTACGACGGCCCCCGCACATGTCCGATCAGAGCTCTCAAGAACCGACGATGGAGGAGATCCTCGCCTCCATCCGACGCATCATCTCGGAGGATGACGCGCCGGCGGAGCCTGCGGCCGAAGCGGCCCCGCCGCCTCCGCCGCCGGAGCCCGAACCCATCGAGGACGACATCCTCGAGCTGACCGATCCGATCATGCCGGAACCGGAGCCCGAGCCGCTGGCGACCGTCGGCGACATCGACGTCTATTCGCCGGAACCCGAGCCGGAACCGATCTATACGCCGCCTCCGGCCGCTCCGACCCCGGTCTTCAACCGCGATGAAGTGGCCGAGACCCTGGTCGGCGCCACCGCGTCGTCGGCGGCCGCCTCGGCCTTCGGCAGCCTGTCCTCGGCGCTGCTGATGCCCAAGGACGCGCGCACGCTGGAAGACGTCGTACGCGAGCTGCTGCGCCCGCTGCTCAAGGAGTGGCTGGACCAGAACCTGCCGCGCATCGTCGAGACCAAGGTCGAGGAAGAAGTGCAACGGATCGCCCGCGGTCGCGGCGTCTAAGCGCTCCCCCTCTTCGAAAAATCGAGGCGGTCGCTGCGGCGGCCGCCTTTTTTCGTTTCCAACCGTCAGAAAACCAAGGCCCGCCGGTTTCGCGCCCGGGCCGCAGATGGCATATCCGCACCGCCATGCTCGAAAAAACCTTCGATCCCCAATCCGTCGAACCCCGCCTGTACGCCGCCTGGGAGGCCTCCGGGGCCTTCAAGCCCAGCGAGGATCCGAACGCAGAGCCGTTCGTCATCGTGATCCCGCCGCCGAACGTCACCGGCTCGCTGCACATCGGCCACGCGCTGAACAACACCCTGCAGGACGTGCTGACGCGCTTCCACCGCATGCGCGGCAAGGCCGCCCTGTGGCTGCCGGGCACCGACCACGCAGGCATCGCCACGCAGATGGTCGTCGAGCGCCAGCTGGCCGCCGCCGGCAATATCGGCCGCCGCGACATGGGCCGCGAAGCCTTCGTCGACAAGGTCTGGGAATGGAAGGCCGAGAGCGGCGGGACCATCACCAACCAGCTGCGTCGCCTGGGCGCGTCGTGCGACTGGTCGCGCGAGCGCTTCACCCTGGATGAAGGCTTGTCAGCGGCTGTCCGCAAGGTGTTCGTCCAGCTCTACAAGCAGAACCTGCTTTATCGCGACAAGCGCCTGGTCAACTGGGACCCGCAGTTCCAGACCGCCATCTCCGACCTCGAGGTCGAGCAGAAGGAGGTTGACGGCGCCTACTGGCACTTCGCCTATCCGCTGGCCGACGGCGTCACCTACCAGCACCCGATCGCCTTCGATGACGAGGGCAAGGCCACCGAATACGAGACCCGCGACTACATCGTCGTGGCCACGACGCGACCGGAGCCCATGCAGGGCGACCCCGGCG
>JAEXJH010000369.1 GCA_023445955.1 Pseudomonadota bacterium | reverse complement strand
ACATGCAAACGGCCTAAGCGGGCGACGATTGGCGACCAGGCTTCGCCAAGCGCGCGCCCAATTTCGACGCGGTCTGCGCCCAGGCCCGCGCCTGGCGCTGGCAGGCCGGCGTCACCGTCGCGCGGATCGCCGCGGCGGTCTTGAAGGGCACGCCGATGCTCTCGGTGCAGCAACGCATGACGCTGCTGCTCTATGTCGAGCACCTTAACCAGGACCGGCTCGAACAGGACGTGGCGACCGTCTGGCCCGGCACGAGCCTGATTGCCGACTATCTGGGCTGCACGGAGAGCAACGCTCGCGCCCATCGCCGCGCCCTGGAGGCGGCCGGCTTCATGGTTCGCGACTACACCCGCGCCAACCGGCCGGCCGGGGTCGAGGCCTATGACCTGGCCCCCCTCGTGGCTCGCCTGGATGAATTGGAGGCTGCGGATCTGGCGGTTCGTGAAGCGGCCCAGGCCCGGAGGGCCGCCTATTCCGAAGCCGTCGTCTTCAGTGAAAGAAATGCCGCCTGGGCGCCAGGATTCACTCACCTAGAACAGTCCCATCAGAACGTCAGTTCTCCTGTACAAGGAAAGGACGCGCCTCCAGCGCGACATCAATGCGATAGTCGGCGACCTGCGGCCGCCGAGATCAGCTCGACCTCCAAATCCTCGGGCCAACGCCCTGCCAACCGACAGAACAGCGCCATTTGCTCTCCGGAGGGAGCAAGCGGTTTCTCCAGCGCCTTTTCTGAGGGGTCCGCGCCCGCGGAAATGGTCCGCCAGGAGCTTAGGGCCGCCTTCCAGGTCTCTCCACGCCTCGCCGCGCTGGTGGGGCCTGCCGCAGTGGCCGATCCGGCCAGCGTCACGCCTGCTGACCTCGCGCGGGTGGCCGCCGCCGTCGATGATTTGCTCCCCGAGCGCGAGCGAAACAACGATCAGACCTTCGCCTGGGCCCTGAAGCGCCACGGGGTGCGCGCCATCGCCATGCTGGCGATCGCCATCGAGGATCCCGACGTCCGAAGCCCCTGCAAATACTTCGGCCGCATGGCCTCCTATGAGCCGCGCGGGGCGCCGGACCTGCGCCTGAATTTCGCGCGGGTGCTCAAGGCCAAGGGGGATATTCCGCCGCCGGCGGCTCTGCCGGAACCGGCGGCGCTGATGGCGGCGCCGGGCGCCGACGATCCGATCTGGCAGGCGATCGCCGCGCCGCTGCGGCGGCTGGTTCGCGAGGGGGCCTATGGCAGCTGGTTCGGCCGGGTTGGGTTCCACGGCCTGACCGACGGGGTGCTGCAGCTGTCGACGCCCAGCCAGATCGCGGCCGACCGGATCAAGAGCCAATATCTGGACGCCGTGCTGCACGCCGCCGAGGTCGCCGAGATCTTCGTCGAGCGGGTGGTGATCACCCTGCGCAAGGATCAGCGATGATCCGGCGGGTTGGGTTGTTGATCCTGGCGGTGGGCATGGCGGCCGCCGCGCCGGCAAAGTTGACCGGGTTCGCGCGGGTCGTCGATGGCGACACGTTCAGCTTGGGCGCCGAGCGGGTCCGGCTCTGGGGCGTCGATGCCCCCGAAGGCCGCCAGGTCTGTCAGGACGGCCAGGGCCGTGGTTATGCCTGCGGCGACGTCGCCCGTGAACAGCTTTCGCGCCTGATCGGAGGCCAAGCCGTGCGCTGCGAGGTACGCGACCGCGACCCTTACGGCCGGGCGGTCTCTCGGTGTTGGGTCGGCTCGACCGACTTGGGTGCGGCCCTGGTCCGCGCGGGCTGGGCGGTCGACTACAGCGCTTTCAGCCGCGGCGCCTATGCGTCCGCTGAGGCTGACGCGCGCCAGGCCCGGCGCGGGCTATGGGCCGGGCGGTTCGAGACGCCCTCGAGCTGGCGGGCGGATGCGCGACAGGCCAAGCCGGCGCCGGCCGCCCCGCCGTCGGCGAGCTGTTTGATCAAGGGCAACATCAACGCCAAGGGCCGGAGGATCTTCCACGTCCCCGGACAGGAGGATTACGCCGCCACGCGCATCGACACGGCCCGCGGTGAGCGTTGGTTTTGCTCGGCCGCTGAGGCGATCGCGGCGGGCTGGACGGCGGCGGCGCGGTGACTTTGACCGCCTAGTCCTTGCCGATCGTGATCGTGGGGACGAAGCCGGCCGCGCGATTGTTGTCGTAGATCGTCATGGCCAGGTCGGATTTCGGCATCCAGACCCGGCCAAGCTCCACGGCCAGCGAGGCGGGCATGGCGGGGAAGACATGCAGGACCGCGTCCTCACCATGCACGGCCTTGATGCGGTCGAACAACGATCGCATCAGGGTCCGGAACGCGGCCTGGTCTTCCGGCCGGCGCAGGATGTCGTTGTGGGGTTGGTCCACCGTCACCGACCACATGGCGACGTCTTCCCCGAGGATCTTGGTGATGCGCTCGTCGGTGACCGTCGCGCTGATGCCCAGCTTCAGGGCGACCGGGCAGCCGCCCGTCGAGGCCGGCTGCGACACGGTAAACGCGATGGGCGGTTGGTCGGGCTGCCAGGCCCAGGTCGCCGGTTCCCGATGCCGCTGGCGCACCGTAGCGGGGACGATGTCGCAGAGGAGACGGCCAAGTTCGATCAGCAGGGGCTGCGGCGCTAGGGCGAAGACGCTCAGGTGGCGCACCTCCTGGCGCTCGACCCGCCCGCGAACCTTGGCGTCGAACTGCCGGCGCAGATTGTCGCGCTGGAACACCCAGTAGGCCGGCTCGTCGTCCTTGTAGGCGCAGCCGACCAGCTCAAGGTCGATCGTCTGACCCGTGGCGGGATGGTGGTGGGGCGGCATGGCCGCGAAGATGGCCTTGGTCGAAACCAGGGCTTCGTTTTCGCCGATGTTGGCCCCGAAGCGGATCACATGAGAGGCCCGATCTTCGTCGATCGCGGTCACGATCTGGATGCGGCTCTCGTGCTCGGCCTTCATGGCCAGCAGCACGGTCTCAGGGTGGCCATCGACATCCACCACGTCGATGAGCTTGTGATGTTTGGCGCACATCAGCATCAAGTTCTCGAGCGACCGCGCCAGCTGCGGCGAGCGCACGGCGTCGCCGCGCGGTCCGTCAATGCTGTCGCCGACAATGTGGGCGATGAAGCCGAAGGTCGCGTCTTCGCGCCCGGAGATCAGGTCGCCGACCTGGTCTTCATTGCAGCCTCGGTATTGGCAGCGTCCGCCGGCGCGGGCCCAAAGGGCCGATTGCGTTTTTTGAGGGATGGTCGTCTTGGCCATCAGGTGCGCTCCACATGCCGGCCGGTCCCGGTCCATTCGCCGGTCGCGCGCCAGCCCTCGTAGGCGGCCAGCCAGTCGGTGATCCACGGCACGGTCGTCTCGGCCAGCAGGTCGGACGGAGACCATTCCGTCGAGTCCGGATCGAGCATGCACAGCGTCACCTCGCCGTCCGGCCCGTAATAGACGTGGGGCAACATGCCTTCGGCGTCGCCGCGGCGCGGCCGCAGGGCCGGCGACAAGATCTCGACCCGGGGCTGGACAATGCGCACGCTGTAGCGTTCGACCATCAGCGGCGCGCGATAGAAGACGCCGACCTGATAGGTTTGCAGGAGCGGCCGGACCGCTCCCTGCCACAGCGCCGCCGCCCCTTCGCGGCGGACCAGCTTGAAGGTCGGCCACAGCCGCGCCATCGCCTCGATCTGGGTGTCGATCGACAGGCTCACGAGAAGCGGCGCTCGCCCATGTTGGTGTGGGCCCGGGCCGCGACCGGCGCCAGGCTGGCCAGCGAGCCGATGATCGCAGGCTTCGCCGGGGTGAAAAGGCCGCCCTTGGGCGTATAGCCGTGCTGGCCAGCCTTCACTTGGCGGCCAAGGCGGTCGTTGAACGCCTTGACCGACCGCGTCACCACGCGCTCGCCGAACTGCACCCGCAACCAGGCCTGGAGATCTTCCAGCTGCACATTGCCCCGTTGGGCGGCTTCCAGACCGTTGGCCAGGGTGTGGAGATGACGCGCATAGCCTTGTTGCTGGGTCTGGTTTTCAGGCCAGCGATCGGTGAAAAGCTCGTCGGAGAACTCCGGGTTGGGGACCGACAGCAGGCGGCCTTGGCGGGCCGCCTCGTCGATCGCCCGCGCCGTCCAGCGCGCCTGGCGGATGACCATGTCGGCCAGACCCATGCCCGGCTGGGCCGCATGGCCCGCATGGCAGGAGAGCACGATCGAGGGCGGCACGCGGCCGGTCTCTTCGGCATAGGCGATGTTGCGATGACGCTTGAGCAGCTGCAGGGCCACGGTCGTCACGCTTTTGATGATCAGCGGCGTCTGGTCGGGAACGTCATGGACGTCGGCGTCGGCGAAGGCGATGCCGGCCTGGGCGTAGAGCCGCTCGTTCAGCGCCTTGGCGAAACGCTCTTCCGTCGGGGTGCGCGCGGTGTACCAGTCCCCGAACGCATAGGCGTTCATCGGGACGTAGCGACCGGGCGGGGCGCCGGCCGCCTTCTTGGCGTGGGCGATCACGCCCTCTTTCTCTTTCAGCGCGGTCCGCCGCGCCGGGGTCACGTCCAGGTGCATCCCGTCCGCGTAGTAGAGCGTGACACACCGGGTCTGGCGCACGATCTTGCCGACCGGGTAGCCGGCGAGCGCCGCCTCCAGGTCGTCGAGCAGGGCCTCGGGCCCGTCGTCGCGGCCGGTGATCTCGGCGACGATGTCGATATCGTATTCGTCGTCGGTGCCGCGGGTGGAGATGGTGGCGTCGATCCGCATCGAACCTTGCGGATAGAAGCAGGCCACCCGCCCGTGCAGCGGGCTGCCGGGCCGTTCGATGTAGGTGCGGACGGCCCCGTAACGGTCGACGGCCTTGGCGTGCAGGCCAGGCGGAAGTTGGAGGTTGATGGCGATCTCGGCCAGGACGGCGTCCAGCGGATCGGCGAAGGGATCTTTCGAAGGCGGCGGCCAGGCCATGGCTTCCTCGGTTTACAAAATGGGGCGAAACAGGGTTATTTCGCCTGGGACATGGGGACGTCTTGAACCATTTCAAGGGCTGTTGGTTTACAAAAATGCGCTTAAATGCGAGTTTTGTAAACTGCGTGAAGGAGCGGGCGATGATTGGACGCAGACTGAAGGTGGCGCGTGCGTCCGCTGGCCTGTCGCTGCGCGAGCTTGCGGCCCGGATGGACGGCGTGGTGACGCCCCAGGCCATCGGCAAATATGAGCGCAATGAAGACATGCCGGGCTCGCGCGCCCTGATGGCGCTGGCCTCGGCGTTGGGCGTCAGCGAGGGCTACCTGCTCAGCGACGAGGAGCTGGTGCTGGAAGGCGTGGACTTCCGCAAGAAGACGTCGGCCAAGGAGGAGGCCACGGTCGAGGCGCTGACGATCCAGATGCTGGAGCGCTACCTGGCCATCGAAGACCTGTTGCAGCTGAAAAGCGTCGATTGGGAGCAGCCCCGCAGCGCGCCCTACCCCGTCAGCGACATCCGCGACGCCGAAGACGCCGCCCGCTCCGTGCGCGAGGAGTGGGGCTTGGGCCATGATCCGATCCCAAAGCTGGCCGAATTGCTCGAGGAGCGGGGTATCAAGGTCCTCTCGCTGGATCTTGAGGACATCGACGGCTTGGCCGCGCGCGTTCGCCGTCACGGGCGCGACGCCGCCCGGGTCGTGGTTGTTCGGCGAAATATCTGGGCGGAGCGCAAGCGCTTCACGTTGGCGCACGAGCTTGGCCACATGGTCATGGCCCCGGCTGTTGGCGTTGATGAGGAGAAGGCCGCGCACCGCTTCGCGGGGGCCTTCCTAATGCCGGCCGATGTGGTTCGGGCCGAGGTCGGGGCCCATCGCTCGTCGATCAGCATTGGCGAGCTGGTTGCGCTCAAGAAGCGCTTCGGCGTCAGCGTCCAGGCCATCGCCTTTCGGTGCAAGGACCTGGGGATTATCGACGCTAAGGCCTTTTCGGACCTCTACAGAGAATTCAAACGTAGAGGTTGGCGCGATCCGCCGTTCGAGGAGCCGGCGGTCATGCAGGCCGAGGAAGAAGAGCCCAAGCGCTTCGAGCGCCTATGCCTGCGGGCCCTGGCCGAGAATGTGATCGGCGAAGGCCGCGCGGCCGAGATGCTGGGCATCTCGATGCGTGACCTCGACGCTCGCCTGGAACAGGTGGCGTGATCCATGACGGTCCTCGTCTCGGACACCTCGGTCATCATCGACCTGGAACGAGGCGAACTGCTGGAGTCGGTCTTCCGGTTGACGGTCGATTTCGCCGTGCCGGACCTTCTCTTCCATCGCGAGCTGGCCGGCCCCTTGGGCGACCGGCTTCTGGCGCTTGGCCTGCGGGTTGAGGAATTGTCGCCCGGCGAGGTGCAGGGCGCGACCGTGCTGCGCCGGGCCGACGCCAGCCTATCCTTGCCCGACACCTTCGCCTTCGCCCTGGCTCAGGGGCGACAGTGGACGCTGCTGACCGGGGACGCGGGTCTCAGGCGCACCGCCGAAGCCCATGCCCTCGATGTCCACGGCACGCTTTGGGTTCTGGATCAGCTGGAAGCGCAGGGGGCTTGCAGCCTTGAGGCGCTGGCGGCGGGCTTGGCCAAGGCCTCGGGACATCCGCGGTGCCGTCTGCCGAGGGCCGAAGTCAACGCGCGCCTGGCCCGATATCGGCGATGAACTGCCGCTGGAGCGGCCGGCCCGCCTCAGATCCTACGCCGCTCTGACGCGGTGATGATCAGAGCGCCATCCAGCCCGGTAGTTCGCGGTCGAGGTCGGCTTGGTCAAAGACATAGACCAGCGCGTCGATGTGCGCGTCGCCGCGGATTTGAGCGGCCGCAAGTCGATGATTTCCATTCTGCACGCCAATCGGAAGTCCATCCGGCTGCCGCTGTAGGTCCAAAACAATGGCATGATCGTCGCTGGGCAGGCCGTCGCGGACGAAGGTCGCCACTCGTTTGATGTGAAATGAGCGACCGCCTGGACCTTGAAGGGCGTCCTTTACCTCGTCCCAGGGGCGAGGCTCGTGAGCGCCTTGTTCGACAGCTTCGACGATTTCACTGGCCCCGATGGGGTCACAGCCCCAGAGCCGTCCGGAGAGGGGATCTACCTTCCCCGTTAGGCTCGCGATCGGGATGCGGATCCGCTTGAAACCCATTGCCACGCCCTAGGTCCCGACGCGATCGCCGCTGATATTGAAAAACCGCGAATTCAGGTCCAGCCATACGTTCGACCGCTTGTTGCCGGTGTGCTGGCGTTGGCCCTGCTCATCCAGGTAGCCGACGCAGACATTGATCCAGAACCGGAATTCGCCGAGGTCGAACTGCCAGACGTTGAAGCGCAGCTGCTTGCCATCGGTATCGTGGACGCGGTTCAGCCGGCATATCGTCACCACCAGCATGACCGGGCCCGCGGGGTTGCGGTCCCACAGATCGTCGTCGTGGAGGAAAGCGTTGAAGTCACCGGGCGAGAACTCGAAGCCCTTGATGCGCTCGACGGTGGCCCGGTCCTTGTAGGGGTGCGAGTGGAAATCCCCGAGTAGGGTCAGCTCCGGCGCCAAGCGCTCCATGACCTCGGCCATCAGGTCGGTGGCCTCGGCTTTCGGCGTGACCGAATCCGTCTGCCGGTCGGCCGAGAGGCTGACGGCCAGCCGTTCGAGGAAGATGATGTGCTCATCGCCGCTGATCCGGCGGTGACCCCAGATCGGGCCGATGGTCTCGATCTCGGTCTGAAAGCCGTCGCCGTGACAGTAGGCCTCGATGGCGCCCATGATCGCCGCTTCCAGGAAGCGGTCAGACATCCGAACACGATAGTCGACCATGGTCCGTCCCGCCTGCTGTTCGCTGGATTGGCGGGCGGTCTAACCCGCGCCGAGATCCTGGCCCGAGGCCGGGGCCGATCCGGCGTTCTGAGGTTGCCGGTCGGTCGACAGGGTGATGGGGCCGAAGTAGCCGAAGTCGTCACGGCACATGGCGATGGCGCGGGCGACGTCGCGGTAGACGCGCGGCTCGTCAGACTTGAACATGGCCAGGCGGTGTTCGCCCGAACGGCCGGCCAGGCGCAGCCAGACGCTCCACTCGCCAGTTTCCGACTCGGTGAGCCGGACTTCCTTGATCGAGCCGCCGCGTTCCAGGAACCAATTGACGTTGCGGGCGCGGATCGGGAAGTCGGGATTGGTCGCGATGACCCAGGCCTCCTCGCGGGCGTCCGTTTCTGTTTCCCGTTCAGCCATCATCTGCTGCGGCAAAGCCTGCTCCCCTACAATCGTGCTTAACTTGGCAGAAAAGCACCGTGCTGTCGCGGGGCGGTTGGCGACGAAGCGTGACAGTTCGCCCGGTTTTGCCGGGCAGGCGTCGTATTTTTGAGCCGCATTGCTGGGTCCTGTCCCTTGAGCGGCCATGGCGTGAGCCTTGAAGCGGGAGGCGGGGGGGAGCGCCCTCCCCCTGAGTCGCAAAGGCAGGCCTTGAGCGCCTACCCCCTCCAGCGGGGGCGGTCCCCCGCAACGCCCCCCGAGGGATTGGGCCGGCTTGCGGCGGCCGAAGGCGGAGGGAGGCGGCCTTGGGGCGACCCTTGTGGGGCAAAGGAGGATCGACCCATGTCCTTGAAACCCATCGTCCAGGCTCTGGGCGGCGATCTCTACGATCGCGGCCTTCGGGCGAATATTCCGGCGCCGGGCCATAGCGCCGCTGACCGTTCGGTCTCGCTGCTGCTGCGGGAAGGCCGGGTGATCGTCCACACCTTCGGCGACGGCGACTGGAAGGATGTGCTGGACTATCTGCGCGGCGAGGGCTTGGTCGATCCGCACAATGCGCCGACCAGTCTGTCGCAGGCGCGTCGCGCCCAAGCGTCCGGGCCCGCGACCGGGCTGGAGCGCCGCCTGGCGGCCTTACGGATCTGGGAGGCTGGGCGGCCTCTCGCCGGCACCTTGTCAGCACGGCACTGCGCGCTGCGCGGGGTCAGCCGTCCCCTCCCCGGCTCTGACGTGCTGCGCCATGGCGGTGAGACGCCGGTGTCGGCCTATGCCGCGTCGCGCCATCATCGTCCGGCCCTGTTGGCGGCGATCTCCGATGAGGGAGGGGCCTTCACGGCCGTCGAGGTCACCTATCTGGCGCCCAACGCCCGCCGGGCGATCGACCTGCGGCTGAGCCGCAAGACAGTAGGGCCCTCGCCGGCCCGGTGCGCGGTGCGCATCGATGCGGCCGCGCCGCAGATGCTGGTGGCCGAGGGTCTCTTCACCACCCTGTCGGCCAGCGCGCGCTTCGCCCTGCCGGCCTGGGCGCTGATGTCCACACGCAACCTGCGCCACTGGCGGCCGCCGGAGGGTGTGCGCGAGGTGCTCATCGCCGCCGATCGCGGGGCCGACGGCGAGGCCTCGGCCGAGCAGCTGCGCGCGGGCCTGGCCGCCGCCGGCTTGAAGGCGCGGGTCGCCCTGCCGCCGGAGGGCTTTGGGGACTGGAACGAGGCGGAGGCGGCGGGCCTGCTGGATCCGGTCGTGAGCTGGGCCGCCAAAGGAGGGAGGAAGGGATCGGGCGGGTGCGCCCAGGGGCAGGATGTCCCTCGCCCAGGCGCGAGGAGCTAGACCCCGATGACCGATCAAGTCCCCGCCTCCCCGGCCGCCATGAGCCGTATCCAGGTGCGCCTCGGCGACCTTGGCCTGGCCAAGGAGAACCTGCGCTTCCACGAACCGGCCGACGACGGCGTACCGCAGCTGGCCGACACCCTGCTGGCGGCCGGCGTGGTGATCCCGCCGATCGTGCGGCCCGGGCGCAAAGGCGAGGCCCCGTTCATGGCGCTCGACGGCCGTCGCCGGCGCTTTGGCCTGATCCTGCTGCGTGAGCGCGGCGACATCGGTGACGACTACCTGATCGACTGCCTGCTGGCCGAGACCCCGGCCCAACAGGCGGCCGCCATCGTGCTGCCGAACACCGAGCACGCGCCGGTCCACATCGCCGATGTGATCACCGCCATCGGCAAGCTGCGCAAAGCCAAGATGGACACCCAGGCGATCTCGACCGCGCTTGGCTACGCCGAGCTGGAGATCAAGCGACTGGAGGCCCTGGCCGCCGTCCACCCGACGGTCCTCAAAGCGCTGCGCCAAGGCCGGCTGACCCTGAAGCAGGTTCGGCTGTTCGCCCGCCTGCCCGACAAGAAGCAGCAGGCCGAGATCGCCCAGACCGCGCTCGACGGCTACTTCCAGGACTATCAACTGCGCGCTGTCGTCGAGCATGACCGGGCGACGGTCGAGGACGACCGCTTCACCCTGGTCGGGATGGACCGCTACCTGGCCGCTGGCGGCCGGGTGGCCTGCGATGTGTTCGGCGGATACCCCGCCTTGCTGCTGG
>JAEXJH010000368.1 GCA_023445955.1 Pseudomonadota bacterium | reverse complement strand
ACCCTAAACTGGGGATAGCTCTCTGGCACTATCCCATGAAATGGGGGCCCTCGCGCGCATTTTGCAGGTAGGGGAGCACGCGAGGGCGGACCGTCGAAGGCGATGAAGCTTCGACGGCCGTCTGGTCGCCGCGTTAGCCGGCGCGGCAGAGGTCGGAAACGGCGTCTTGCGACGAGGCCTTGGCGGCGGCGCAGTCTGCGGCGGCCTGCAGCTTGGTCTGGGCTTCGGCGGCGCGCTTCAGCTGGTTCTTCTTGGCGACCTCTTCGGTGAAGGTCAGGCCGGTGCCGGCGGGACCTGCAAAGGCGGGGGCGGCCAGCAGGCAGGCGGCGGCGAGGGTGAGGGATGCGAGGGTCTTCATAGCGGTACTGGCTCCGGGGAACGTCTGGGATTAGCCGCCGGCGGCGGTGTCTGCCTTCGCCTGGGCGGCAGGCAGGTCGCGGCGGTAGGTGTCGACGGCCTTCAGCAGGCCTTCGATTTCAGCGTGGGTGATGGCGGTGCGGTGCTCGTGGCCCGTGGCGGACTTGAACTTGAAGCCCCACGCGCCGGGTGTGGCGGCGGCGCGGCGCAGTTCGCTTTCGGACACGTCGAACGAGACCTCCTCGCGGCACACCTCGGCCGCCTCGAACAGGAAGCAGTGGCGAGCGTTGTCGCGGATCCTGGTCAGCGGCGCGGCGACCGGCGACTGGCCCGTCTGGTACGAGACCTCGCCATAGCCACGGGTCGAGCCTGGATAGCTCAGGCTCTGATGGACTTCGAACCGCGTGGCGCCCGTGCGCTTGTCGACGAGGGCGCGCAGGTGGTTGTCGTTGCTGGGCGCGCGGAACAGGCCCTTGCCGGTCTGGAAGCCGCGCTGCGTGCTGACCATGGTCTCGATGTCCAGCGGGTCGTCGATGACCTGGGTGCGGGCGTGGAAGTGGTCGGCGCTCAGGGCGGTCTGCTTGGCGGGCAGGCGAACGGCTTCGGCGCTCGCGGCGCCGGCGACGGCGGCTCCAGCGAGGGTGACGAAAGCCAACAGGCGGGTATGGATCTTGCGCATCCTTGGTCTCCTGAAAGGCGCAGCTCCATCGGGCGCGGCCTTTCAACGAAACAAGAATGGTGAGGCCGCCTTGCCGCTGTGCATCGCGAGTGTGACAAAGCGTGACAGGCTCTTCGCGTGATGCCCGCTCGGCATGGCGAACGTCGATTTCGGCATGGGCGAACGAGGACGCGGTCTCCTAGTCTCCGGCAAAATCTTGGGAGGCGACTATGCGAAATGGACTTGTTGCGGCGACCGCGTTGGGACTGCTGCTGACGGCCGGCGTCGCCCAGGCGCAGTCGACCAACAAATTCCCAGCCAAGGTCTGCGACGTTCGTGACCACGGCGCTGGCGGCACGCGGATCTGGTTCGACACCGAAGCCTTCCAGAAGGCGATCGATACCTGCGCGTCGGCCGGCGGCGGCACGGTGCGAGTGACGCGCGGCGAATATCTGATCGGCCCGATCTGGCTGAAGTCCAACATCCGCCTGGAGATCCAGAAGGGCGCCGAGGTGCTGGCCGGCACGGACGCCAGCCTGTTCCCCCAGGGCGAGCGGATCGGCGTGATCAATGTCGACGGCGCCGAGAATGTCGCCATCGTCGGTGAGGGCCTGGTCGACGGTCAGGGGCAGGTCTGGTGGGAGCGGATACGCGCTGTGTGGCGCTCGATCCCCGACTACGCCACCAACGGCCAGGCCCGCCAGCAGCAGAAGGACGACCGCCCGCGCCTGGTCTGGGTCAACAAAAGCAAGAACGTCCTGTTCGAGGGCGTGCGCTTCGAGAACTCGCCGTCGTTCCACCTGGTGATCAACAACAGCGACTTTGTGACCATCAACAAGGTCCGCATCACCGCGCCGGCCCACGCGCCGAACACTGACGCGATCGACCCGATGAACAGCCGCCACATCGCCATCACCAACAACGTCATCAGCGTCGGCGACGACATCGTGGCCATCAAGTCAAACGGCCCGGACGCGCGCTATCCGGACGCGGTGTCGTCGGACATTCTGATCTCGGGCAACACCATCCTGGAAGGCCGCGGTATCTGCATCGGTAGCGGCGCCAGCGGCGGCGTCCAGCGCGTGCGGGTGGAGAACAACACCTTCGAGGGCTCGATGTATGGCCTGCGCATCAAGTCGATGCGCGGCAAGGGCGGGACGATCAAGGACGTGGTGTTCAAGAACAACACCATGAAGGACGTCGAGACCCCGCTGGTCTTCACCAGTTACTACGAGTACCGGCCGCTCGACATCGCCTCGGCCGAGAAGCAGCTGCAGCCGGGCGGCTTCATCCTGGGCAACCAGATCTGGCCGGGCCCGACGGATGCGGCGCAGCCCTTCGTTCACGACAAGACGCCGGACATGTCGGGCATCGTCGTCGACGGCGTGACGGCGACGGGGGCGGATCTGGCGGGGATCATCGTCGGTCTGCCGGAGAAGGCGATCGGCATCACGCTGAGGAACATCAAGATCGAGGCCAAGCGGGGCCTGCTGGTCCGTAACGCCGAGGTGGCGACGCAGGGCGTGGCGATCGCCTCGGCTGACAAGACGCCGTTGCGCAAGGAAGCGGGCGGGGTGGTGAAGGGGGCGCGCTAGCCTCTTCTTCTCCGCCCATCCGCGCGAAAGCGGGCACCCAAGCTGACTCACAGCTTGCTATGCGGACAGTGGATCTTCCGAAACATCGCTTGGGTCCCCGCTTTCGCGGGGATGAGCGGTGTTGGGGGAGGGATCGCCATCCACGCCTCTGAACGCCCCCAGCTCCGACCAGAAGCCCTCGGCCGCCAGGCTTTGACGGGCGGCGGGGCGGAAGACCCGGATGTCGACCGGGATTTCCCATTCGGGGCCGCCGGCCCGCACCAGGCGGCCTTCGGCGACTTCCAGCTCGGCCAGGGTGGCCGGCAGCCACGCCACGCCACGCCCGTCGCGGGCCATCGGCATCAGGCTGGCTGCCAAGCGGGCCGAGAACACTTCCCGCAGCCCAGTGGCCCGGTCGATGAACCGCTGCGACTCCAGGATCCGCCCTAGACCCGACTCGGCGCTGTAACCCAGATACGGGATGTCGGCGTCATCCTCCGACAGCGTCCAGCGCGGCTTGCCCGCCTGATCGGGCGCGCAGAAGGGCGCCAGCGCATCCCGCCCCACCACCACCGACCGGAACTGCGAGCCGAAGCGCCCCGGCGCGGCGGCGTGGTGATGGCACAGCAGGAACTGGGCCTGACCATGCAGCATCAATTCCTCGCAGGCCTGCATGCTGTCGGAGATCAGGCGGATCGGCCCCAGCGGCGCGCGCGACTCCAGCAGGCGCATCCACTGCGGGAAGAAGGTGAAGGACAGCGCGTGGGTGGCGGCGAAGCGCAGGGTCGCGGCCTCCTTGCCGCCGGCCTCGCGCGCCTCGCGGCGCAGCTGGATGATACGGCGGATCAGCTCGTCGGCCCCTGTGCGGAACTGCTGGCCGGCGGCGGTCAGGGCCACGCCGTTGGCCGTGCGGTCGAACAGGGGCGCGCCGATCCAGTCCTCCAGCGCCCGGATGCGGCGGCTGAACGCGGGCTGGGTGACGTTGCGGTTCTCGGCGGCGCGCGAGAAGTTGCCCGTCTCGGCCAGGGCGACGAAGTCTTCCAGCCAGATCAGTTCCATCGATGATGCCCGTTACGCATAGCGACCTTCGAGAATGGCATTGGCCCGTGAGCGGGCCGGCGGCCTAGGGTCCGTCCACTGACTGGAGAACCCCGTGCGCATTCTAGACATCCGCGAGAAGACCGTCTCAATCGCCTCGCCGATCGCCAACGCCTATATCGACTTCTCGAAGATGACCTGTTCGGTGGTCGCCGTCATCACCGATGTGATCCGCGACGGCAAGCCGGTCATCGGCTACGGCTTCAACTCCAACGGCCGCTACGGGCAGGGCGCCCTGATGCGCGAGCGCTTCCTGCCGCGCCTGGCCGAGGCCAAGCCGGGCAGCCTGATCGACGAAGAGAACGACAACCTCGACCCGTTCGCCATCTGGAACACCCTGATGACCAACGAGAAGCCGGGCGGTCACGGCGAGCGCTCGGTGGCGGTCGGCACGATCGACATGGCTGTCTGGGACGCCGTCGCCAAGATCGCCGAGAAGCCGCTCTACCGCCTGCTGGCCGACCGCTATCGCGGCGGCGAGGCCGACGACAAGGTCTGGGTCTATGCCGCCGGCGGCTACTATTATCCGGGTAAGGACGATGTGCAGCTGCAGGCCGAGATGCGCAGCTATCGCGACCGGGGCTACAAGGTCGTCAAGATGAAGATCGGCGGCGCCTCGCTGGACGTCGACTTGCGCCGCATCGAGTCGGTGCTGGAGATCGTCGGCGACGGTCAGAACCTGGCGGTGGACGCCAATGGTCGCTTCGACCTGGAAACGGGTCTGGCCTACGCCGAGGCGCTAAAGCCCTACAATCTGTTCTGGTACGAAGAGGTCGGCGACCCGCTGGACTACGCCCTGCAGGCCGAGCTCTCCAAGCACTACGAGCTGCCGATGGCGACCGGCGAGAACCTGTTCTCGCACCAGGACGCCCGCAACCTGCTGCGCCACGGCGGCATGCGCCCGGACCGCGACTACCTGCAGTTCGACTGCGCGCTGTCCTATGGCCTGGTCGAATATCTGCGCACCCTGGACGTGCTCGAGCAGAACGGCTGGTCGTCGCGCCGGATCGTGCCGCATGGCGGCCACCAGATGTCGCTGAACATCGCCGCCGGCCTGCACCTGGGCGGCAACGAGTCCTATCCCGACGTCTTCAAGCCGTTCGGCGGCTTCGCCGACGGCATCCGGGTCGAGAACAGCTATGTCGGCCTGCCGGACGTCCCGGGCGTGGGCTTCGAGGCCAAGTCCGAGCTCTACGCCCTGATGCGGACCCTGACCGACGACGTCGCCGAGCGCGCGGCCTGATAAGAACGACAACGGGACGACCCGGCGAAGACAGCCGGGCGGCCCTGGGGGGACTATCCACTTGAACGCCAAGCGCCTGCTCTCGCAGATCTACGTCCAGGTCCTGATCGGTATCGTGGCCGGGGCCTTGGTCGGCTATTTCTGGCCCCATGTCGGGACGGCGCTCAAGCCGCTGGCCGACGGCTTCATCAAGCTGATCAAGATGCTGCTGGCCCCGATCATCTTCGGGACCGTGGTCGTGGGCATGGCCCGCATGGGCGATCTCAAGGAGGTCGGCCGGATCGGCGTCAAGGCGCTGATCTATTTCGAGGTGCTCTCGACCATCGCCCTGGTCATCGGCCTCGTGGTGGTCAACATCGTTCAGCCGGGCGTCGGCATGAACATCGACGCCGGCGCCCTGGACGGCAAGCAGCTGGCGACCTTCACCGAAGCGGCCAAGGAGCAGGGGATCATCCATTTCCTGCTGGACATCATCCCCACCACCTTCGTCGACGCCTTCGCCAAGGGCGCGATGCTGCAGGTCATTTTGCTGTCGGTGCTGACCGGCGTGGCCGCCAGCCAGATGGGCGAGCGGGCCAAGCCGATGGTCGACTTCATCGACGTCTTCCTGGAAGCCCTGTTCAAGATTGTCGGCATCGTCATGCGCCTGGCGCCGCTGGGCGCGGGGGCGGGGATCGCCTTCACCATCGGCAAATATGGCCTCGACACCCTGTGGTCGCTGGGCCGCCTGCTGCTGGCGCTCTACATCACCTCGGCGGCCTTCGTGATCATCGTGCTGGGCTTGGTCATGCGCTCCACGGGCCTGTCGTTCTGGAAGTTCCTGGGCTTCATCCGCGAGGAGATCTTCGTGGTCCTGGGCACCTGCTCGACAGAAGCCGTGCTGCCCAAGCTGATGAAGAAGCTGGAGGAGATGGGCTGCGCCAAGCCCGTCGTCGGCCTGGTCCTGCCGGCCGGCTACACCTTCAACGCCGACGGCACGTGCATCTACCTGACTCTGGCCACGGTGTTCGTGGCCCAGGCGACCAACACCAACCTGTCGATCCTCGACCAGGTGGTGATCCTGGGCGTGCTGCTGCTGACCTCGAAGGGCTCGGCGGGCGTCGCCGGCGCGGGCTTCATCACCCTGGCCGCGACGCTGTCGACCCTGCACGCCATCCCGGTCAGCGGGCTCGTGCTGCTGCTGGGCGTCGACCGGTTCCTCAACGAGGCGCGAGCGGTGACCAACCTGATCGGCAACAGCGTCGCCACGGTGGCGATCGCCAAGTGGGATGGGGCCCTGGACATGGACCAGGCTCGCGCGACCCTGAAACAAGCTTAGTGAGTAAGAAGGAGCACTGCGGTGCGTCGATTCCATAAGGCCTTTCGGGCCGCGCTGCTGGCTTCCGTCGCTATGGCCCTGCCGACCATCGGC
>JAEXJH010000367.1 GCA_023445955.1 Pseudomonadota bacterium | reverse complement strand
TCGCCGGCCACCTTGCCGAAGTCGCGGGTCTTGGCGCCGGCGACGACGCTGCCGGTCTCCTTCATATAGGCCGCGACGCTGTCGCCCGTGACGCCCGCGGGCGCTAGGCCCGGGCGGGCGATGGCCTGCTTGCGGCCTTCGACCAGGGCGGCGCGCTCGGTGGTCCAGGCGGTGGAGGCCTTCTCCTCGGGACCGGCCGCGTCCATCTGGTCGAGGGCGGTCTGGTAGAGGCTGGCGTAGTCGCCGGTCAGCCGGGCCTGGGCGGCCGGGCTGGCCAGGGCGGTGTCGTGCTGGTCCTTGAGGGCCAGGCTCGCGACGACCTGCTGGTCCATCGGGAACTGGCCGCCCTTGTTGGACGCCACGGCGTAGAGCGTGCGGCGGTCCATGCCGGAAAGGTCGATCGACGCGTCGCCGTCCTTCAGCGCGTCCTTGGTCCCGGCGGCCTTCAGCAGGGTGGCGATCTGGCTGCGGGCGTCGGAGACCACCGTCTCGATGGTGCGGGAGTCGGTCTGGGCCTTCAGCGCGGCCTGGGCGGCGGCGGACAGGGTGACGTTGACCGCCGGGGTGTTGATCGTCGGGCTCTGGTCGCGAGGCGCGCCATAGCCGGTCGACTGGTTGGCGCGCTGAGCCGCCGTCTGCCCGGCGGTCAGGCCGGGGGCGTAGGTCGACGAATACGGATTGATCGTCGTCATGACGGCGGGACTCGAAGCGACTCAGTCGCCTCAGGGTACAGCCGTCAGTCGGAGCGAACCAGATTATGGTTAATTGGTCGCAACCTTTGGCGCGCGGCCCTAGTTCAGCACACCCGTCAGCAGCGGCTTGGCGAACAGGTCCGCCGCCTCTTCCTTCTCCAGCCCCGGCGTCCAGGCGCCCAGGCTGGCCGCCGCGTTCAGCATCGAGTTGATCATGTGGGCGGCGATGCTGGGGTCGATCGGACGGATCGAGCCGTCGGCGATGCCGTCGGAGATGATCGAGGCGAAGCGCTGCCAGCCGCGCATATAGCCGTCGGCCATGTCGTGGCGCAGGGTGTCGGGCAGGGCGCCCAGCGACGAGGCCCGCAGCAGCGGCCCGTGCTCGGACAGCTGATAGCTGGTCAGGCCCGCGGCGGTCGAGACCAGCTGCGTCCAGCTGTCGGCCGGCAGGGCGCGGGCGTCCAGCTGCGAGCGGCGGGTGACGGTGAAGGTGCGCTCGAAGCACTCGGCGACCAGGGCGTCCTTGTCGTCGTGGTGGTGGTAGAACGAGCCCTTGGTGACGTTCAGCGCCGCCGAGATGTCCTCGACCGAAGCCCCGCGATAGCCGCGCTGGTTGATCAGGCGGGTGGCGGCGACCAGGAAGGTCTCGCGCCACTCCAGGCCTTCGGGCGACAGGGAATCGGCCGATTGCGGCGTCGGATCGGGCAGGGCCTGCGGCGCCCAGACCTGGCCGGCGGCGGGCAGGCCGTTCAGCAGGATGTCGCCCATGCGGTCGCGCACGCGGCCATAGTCGTCGACGTCGTAGCGGCGCAGCCAGCGGCCCGACCAGAACACCTGCTCCATCAGGAGGTGCGTGCGGGCCGTGCGCTGGCGCTTGTCGAGATGGGCCAGGGACGGATCGTCGAAGAACCCGCGCACCCGGCGGAACAGGTCGTTGAACGCGTTGACCACCGAGCCGCGTAGCGGCTCCTTCAGCGCCTTGATCTCGGCGAAGCTGGTCAGCGGCGTGGCCTCGCCCAGGCGGACGCGGCGGTTGAGGTCGAGATAGAGGTCGAGGAACTTCAGGATGCGCGCGGCGGGCGTGGCCTCGGCGGCGGCCTCGCCGACCATGGCCTCGAAGCGCTCCAGGCCGCGCATGAAGCAGGCGGCGGCCAGGTCGTCCTTCTTGCGGTAGTAGTAGGTGACGCTGGTGGTGTTCAGGCCGACCTTGGCGGCGACGTCGGCCAGGGTCATGCCGCGCACGCCCTGGCGGTTCAGGATCGCCGTGGCCGCCGCCAGGATGGTCTCCTTCTTGCGGGCGTAGCGTGCTGTCGCCGCCCCCGCGACCCGACCGTCATCCATCGTCACATCCCCAAGTCCCGTCACCGATCGGCGGTCGCGCCGGCCACTGGACTATCGGGTCCAATTTAGGCGCGTGGAGGGCCGGCTGAAAGGGCGCTCCGTCCGTCGAGGGACAATTGGCGCTCACCTAGCGTCAGGGTTTGTCAGGAATGTTTCAGCGTGGCCTGTTTCGCGGCGGTTTCGCGGGCCATTTCGGCTTCGACCATCTCGAGGAACCGGCGACCGACCAAGCCGCTGGTCTGACTCTCGACCTGTTCCAGCACCACGACGTCCGAAGCGATCAGGTCGTTGCGCACGATTTCCGGCGTCGCGGTCAGCGGATAGGCGACGCCGTCGCGGTACTCGATGGGGGCCAGGGTCACGTAGCCGTAGTTGCGCGCGCGGCTGGCCAGGCGGGCCTGGGTCAGGAGCAGGGCCAGCGGGTCGAAGAAGCTGTCGTTGACGGCGGTGACCGTGAACGCGCCCGAGCCGGGCGGGCCGACCGGATGGGCGGTGACGGCCGGGGCCTTCCAGGCCTTGGGTGGGGTCTTCAGGTTCAGCAGGTTGGAAAGGTCGCGGTCCAGGCCCGCCTCGTCCGGGGCCTGGGTCAGGTCCCAGTTCAGCGCCGGTGTCGTCAGGCCCTGGCGGTTCAACTCGCCGACGAAGGCGCGCGCGGCCAGGGCGACGCCCAGCTGGTTCCAGTGGATGCCGTTGCGGGGGAACATCTCGTAGCCCAGCTTGCCGCGCTGGGCCTCCAGCGTCGCGCGGCCGTCGACCCAGTGGACGCCGGCGGCGGTCAGGGCGTTCCTGGCGGCGGGATAGACGCTGTCGCGCTTGGCCGTGCAGGGATAGCTGGCCGGGACCAGCTCCGGGAACCAGGTCGTCTTGATCGGCGCCAGGACGTAGACGAACTTCTGGCCGCGCGCCTCGAACCAGTCCTGCGCGCGACGCAGGCGGGCGGCGTAGGCCGGCATATCCGCCACATCGACCTTCAGCTTCAGGCCGCAATGGGCCTCGATATAGCTCTCTTCGAACAAAGCGCCCTTGCGGCCCCGGATGATCGAGCCCGAGGCCATGGACGAGGTCCCGAAGGCGTCCCACTGGGCCTGATTGTAGGCGCGGACAATGGCCGGGCGCTGGGGCAGCGAGGCGGCGGCGCGGGCTTCGGCGGCCTTCTGGTACTCGCCATGCCACAGGGCGGCGGGCGTCAGGGCCACCTTCTCCGGCGGGAGCTGCATGCCTAGCAGGGTGGTGTCGGCGGGGTGGTCCTTCAGCGCCGAAGCGCCGATCGCGCCGAGGCCAAGCAGCACGGCCAGGGCCAGGATCCGGGGTGTCCAGGTGAGCAAAGCGCGCATGGCCTAGAACCGGAAATAGAGGAACGGGTTGAACGTCGTCGTCACCGCCTTGGCGATGGCCATGAGGCCCAGCAGGACGATGAACGCCGACGCTGCGGCGCGGGCGGCCGGGATGGCGGCGGCGCGGTCGGTGAGCTTGCGCACCTGCGGCGTCGCGGCGACCAGGGCGTCCAGCAGGCCGATCGCCAGGGCGGTCGCCTCATGGCTGCGCACGGCGATGAACTGGCCCGCTAGCGCCGGCTGCGC
The DNA here is from genome assembly GCA_023445955.1 of Pseudomonadota bacterium. Taxonomy (GTDB): domain Bacteria; phylum Pseudomonadota; class Alphaproteobacteria; order Caulobacterales; family Caulobacteraceae; genus Caulobacter. The sequence continues at coordinate 2,261 of JAEXJH010000367.1, read as the reverse complement.
CATCGCGCCGAGCACCGCGCCCAGCTGCGGCAGGCCGTGGCTGCGGAAGATCGCCCAGCCGATCATCACCAGCACCAGGGTTCCGGCCACGCGCAGGGGTGAGGGCAGCTTCGTCGTCCACTGCCACCAGCTCTGGCGGTCCAGCACCATGAACGCCCCGTGCCAGGCGCCCCACAGCACGAACGTCCAGGCCGCCCCGTGCCACAGGCCCGACAGCAGGAAGCAGAGCCACAGGTTCAGATAGGTCCGCGCCGCGCCCATCCGGTTGCCGCCCAACGGGATGTACAGGTAGCTGCGGATCCAGGTGGTCAGCGAGATGTGCCAACGCTTCCAGAACTCGGTGAAGCTCGTCGCGCCATAGGGGTGGGCGAAGTTCTCGCGCAGGCGAAAGCCGAACAGCCGCGCCAGGCCCAGCGCCATGTCGGAATAGCCGGCGAAGTCGAAATAGATCTGCACCGTGAAGGCCAGCACGCCGATCCAGGCGCCGGTAAAACCGATGGGGCCGTTGGCGGGATCGAAGGCGCGGTCGGCGACCTGGCCGCAGACATCGGCGATCAGCACCTTGCGCGCCAGGCCCCACAGGAAGCGCAGGAAGCCCCAGGTCCGGTCGTCCCAGTCCGCCTTGCGGTCGCGCAGGGCGTCGTCGATCTCGTGGTACTTGATGATCGGGCCGGCCAGGACCTTGGGGAAGAAGAACACGAACAGCAGGTAGTCGCGCAGGGTTCGCGCCCGCTGGCTCTCGCCCCGGCGCAGGTCGACCAGGTAGGTGATCTTCTCGAAGACGATGAACGACACGCCCAGCGGCAGGGCCAGGTTCAGGTGCGGGATCGGCGGCAGGACCGGCTGCACCGTGTCGATCAGGAAGTCGGCGTACTTGTAGACGAACAGCAGCAGGATGTTGGCCGACACGCCCAGGGCCAGCCAGCGGCCGCCCTCCGGTCCGGGCTTGGTGACCAGGTGGCCCAGGCCGTAGTCCAGCAGCGCCGAGGCCAGCACCACCAGCACCGCGACCGGCTCGCCCCAGGCGTAGAACAGCACGCTGGCGATCAGCAGGACGGCGTTCTTCAGGACCTTGGGCGCGATGAAATACAGCAGCAGCGCCGGCGGCAGCACGAAGAACAGGAACAGCGGCGACGAAAAGAGCATGGATCCCCGGCTCAACCTTCAGCGGCGAGGGTTAGCGGCGCGGCGAAGGTTTGGCTAGCGCTCACCCGCCTGTCGAAAAACGGTGTTTCGACCTCGCGGCGAACCATGTTCTAGATACCCCGTCGGGGCGGGCTCTTCCAAACAGCGGGAGCGTTCGCGAAAATGACGGTGATTGAGAACGGATCGGCCAGGGCCGGTCTGGCGGCCCGCGTGAAGGGCATCCTCCTGACGCCCTCGGCGGAGTGGGAACGGATCGAGCGGGAGCCCGCCACGATCGGCGGCCTGTTCACGGGCTATGTCTGCATCCTGGCGGCCATTCCGGCCATTGCGGGCCTGATCGGCGGCCAGCTGTTCGGACTTGGCATTCCGGGCTTCTCGGTCAAGCCGGGCCTGGCCTTCGGGATCGTCTCGGCGGTGATGGGCTATGTCGGCTCGCTGCTGGCGGTGTTCATCCTGGGCTCGGTGATCGACGCCCTGGCGCCCAGCTTCGGGGCCGAGAAGAATCGCGTGCAGGCCTTCAAGGTCGCCGTCTATTCCTACACCGCCAGCTGGGTCGCGGGCGTTCTGGGCCTGGTCCCGGCGCTGGGCGTCCTGATGCTGCTGGCGTCGCTGTACGGCTGCTTCTTGCTCTATCTGGGCCTGCCGCGGGTGATGAAGGCTCCGGCCGACAAGGCGCCGGGCTATGCGATCGTGACGGTCATCGTGGCCATCGTGGTCTCCGTCGTCATCGGCATGGCGATCGGGGCCGTCACCACCCTGGCCGGGCTGGGCGGCGGTCTGGCCGGCATGGCCGCGGCCGGCAAGGTCAACAGCGGCACGGTCGAGATCAACGGCCACAAGGTCGACATGGGCCAGATGCAGGCCGCCGCCGACCGCGCCGAGAAACTGTCCAAGGAACCGCAGAAGCCGGTGGCCACCGACGACCTCAAAGCCCTGCTGCCGGCCGGCCTGTCCGGCTATGAGCGCAGCAACCTGGAGACCAGCTCCAGCGGTGCGGGCGACGTGCAGATCGGCCTGGCCAAGGCCGACTACAAGAAGGGCGAGGCCTCGTTCCAGCTGTCGGTCACCGACCTTGGCCCGATGGGCGCCATGGCGGCTCTGGCCTCGGGCATGGG
>JAEXJH010000366.1 GCA_023445955.1 Pseudomonadota bacterium | reverse complement strand
CCATTGCCCTCTTTTTCGCGCCCCCTGGAAGAGTCCCTGCATCGCGCCGTCGCGTACGCCAACCAGCGTAAGCACGAGTACGCGACGCTGGAGCATCTCCTGCTTTCCCTGACCGACGACGAGGACGCCGCCGGAGTTATGCGCGCGTGCGACGTTGATCTCGCCGCGCTGAAGAAGAGCCTCTCGAACTATCTCGACGTCGAACTGGCCTCGCTGGTCGTCGATGACGACGAGGACGCCAAGCCGACCGCCGGCTTCCAGCGCGTGATCCAGCGCGCGGTGATCCACGTCCAGTCGTCGGGCCGCGAAGAGGTCACCGGCGCCAATGTTCTGGTCGCCATCTTCTCCGAACGCGAAAGCCACGCCGCCTACTTCCTGCAAGAGCAGGACATGACGCGGTACGACGCGGTCAACTTCATCGCCCACGGCATCGCCAAGAAGGCCGGCGCGTCTGAGCCCAAGAACGTCAAGGGCGCCAGCGCTGGTTCGAACTCGGCCGAGGACGACGGCGAAAAGCCGAACACCAAGACGGGCGGCGAGGCTCTGGAAGCCTATTGCGTCGACCTCAACGAAAAGGCCCGCCAGGGCAAGGTCGACCCGCTGATCGGCCGCGCGAACGAAGTGGAACGCGCGATCCAGATCCTGTGCCGTCGCACCAAGAACAACCCGCTGCTCGTGGGCGATCCCGGCGTTGGCAAGACCGCCATCGCCGAGGGCCTGGCCCGCAAGATCATCACCAACCAGGTCCCCGAAGTCCTGGCCGGCGCCACCATCTACTCGCTCGACATGGGCGCGCTGCTGGCCGGCACCCGCTATCGCGGCGACTTCGAGGAACGCGTCAAGCAGGTGGTCAAGGAACTCGAGAACCACCCGAACGCGGTGCTGTTCATCGACGAGATCGACACCGTGATCGGCGCCGGCGCGACCAGCGGCGGGGCGATGGACGCCAGCAATCTGCTGAAGCCCGCGCTCGCCTCCGGCTCGCTGCGCTGCATGGGCTCGACCACCTACAAGGAGTTCCGCCAGCACTTCGAGAAGGATCGGGCCCTGGTCCGTCGCTTCCAGAAGATCGACGTGAACGAACCGTCGGTGGACGACACGGTCAAGATCCTCAAGGGGCTGAAGAGCTACTACGAGGACTTCCACAAGCTGAAGTACACGAACGACGCCATCAAGGTGGCCGTCGAGCTGTCGGCCAAGTACATCACCGACCGCAAGCTGCCCGACAAGGCGATCGACGTGATCGACGAAGCGGGCGCGGGCCAGATGCTGCTGCCGGAAGGCCGTCGCAAGAAGGTTCTGGGCGTCAAGGAGATCGAGGCCGTCGTGGCCAAGATCGCCCGCATCCCGCCCAAGTCGGTTTCGAAGTCGGACACCGAGGCGCTGAAGGAGCTGGAAACGGATCTGAAGCGCGCCGTGTTCGGTCAGGACGACGCGATCCTGCAGCTGTCCTCGGCCATGAAGCTGGCCCGCGCCGGCCTGCGCGACGCGGACAAGCCGATCGGCTCGTTCCTGTTCAGCGGCCCCACCGGCGTCGGCAAGACCGAAGCCGCCAAGCAGCTGGCCTCGACGCTGGGCATTGAGATGATCCGCTTCGACATGTCGGAGTACATGGAGCGCCATACCGTGAGCCGCCTGATCGGCGCCCCTCCCGGCTATGTCGGCTATGACCAAGGCGGCCAGCTGACCGACGCCGTCGACCAGCACCCGCACGCCGTGGTTCTGCTCGACGAAATCGAGAAGGCCCACCAGGACGTCTACAACATCCTGCTGCAGGTCATGGACCACGGGGTTCTCACCGACTCCAACGGCAAGAAGGTCGATTTCCGCAACGTGGTCCTGATCATGACCACCAATGCGGGCGCTTCGGACGCCCAACGCCAGTCCATCGGCTTTGGTCGCGACAAGGTGGTCGGCGAGGAAGAGGCCGCCCTCAAGCGCCTGTTCACGCCGGAATTCCGCAACCGCCTAGACGCGGTCGTGGCCTTCAAGCCGCTGACGCCGGAGATCATCCGTCAGGTCGTGCAGAAGTTCGTCATGCAGATGGAGGCCCAGCTGGCCGACCGGAACGTGACGATCTCGCTGAGCGACGATGCGGCCGACTGGCTGGCCAAGAACGGCTTCGACGAACTCTACGGCGCCCGCCCGCTGGGTCGCGTCATCCAGGAGCACATCAAGAAGCCCCTGGCCGACGACATCCTGTTCGGACGCCTGGTCCGCGGCGGCCACGTCACGGTGGTTCTCGAGAACGGCAAGATCGCTTTCGAAATCGAGAGCACGCCCGACCCGAAGGCCAGCAAGACCGACGAAGCCGAACCGGCCTTGGCCGAGTAAGGCGACCTCAGAGACGCGCGAAGGGCCCGGAGCAATCCGGGCCCTTTTGCTTTTTGGGTCGCGCTAACCACCACGCAGGTGGCGTGCGCCGGCGCGGGCCAGTAGGCGTTCCGCGCGGTCGGCATCCAGGCCGGCGGGCTCGAAGCTTTCCAGCCCCACGTCGGACAGCAAGGCTTGATCCGTCGCGCCCAGACGATGCTGGCCCATGTTCCAGTCGCGGAACAGGCGGCGTTCGGCCGGACCGCTGTAGATCAAGGTCAAATCCGCGTGGCGCGGATCCCCGGCGATCCGGTCATAGATCGCGTCCACGCCCTTGCCGGGGCCTTCAAGCAGCTGCAGGAAACGCCCCTCGCTCGCCACCAGGAAGCCGGTGACGTCGTCCAGGCGGTTGTTCTGAATCGACTTGGCGATGATCGCCCGAAGAACCTCGTCGAAGTTCTGCGCCGGCCCGGTGAATCGACTGGCGTAAATCAGCCGACGCAGACCGCCGCGATCGTTCTCGTCCAAGGTCATGGCGCACTCCGCAACATCGACGTCAAAGGCGTCAGTACGGGATTCGTCACGCGCCCTCGGCCTGATACCCGACCCTGGATTTCGAACCGCCTAAAGCGCCGCCGAAACCTGCGTCGCCAGGGCCTTCAGCGCTTCCACATCGGCCATGCCGCCCTCGCCGTGACGGCCCAGCGCCTCGCCCTCGTAGCGGGGGATGACGTGGAAGTGCAGGTGGAAGATCGTCTGGCCGGCGGGCGCGCCGTTGAACTGGGTGACGACCACGCCGTCGGGCTTCAGAGCCGAGACCACCGCCGTGGCGACCTTCTGGGTGGCGCCGATCAGGCGGCCCAGGGTCTTGGGCTCGGCATCAAGCAGGTTGCGGGCCGTCGACGTCTTGGAAATCACCAGAACGTGGCCGCGCGACTGCGGGAACACGTCCATGAAGGCCAGGACCTGGTCGTCCTCGAACACCTTCACGCTGGGGATCTCGCCACGGATGATCTTGGCGAAGATGTTGTCGGCGTCGTAGCGTCCGTCGAGGCTCATGACCGTCTCCCTTTGACGGGATGGTCGTAGCAAACCGGGGGATGCGCGCAACCATGGACACGACACCTCAGGGCCTGACCGAGCAGCAGCAGAAGTGGTTCGCCTCGATCAAGGCCAATCTGGAGCGCGAGACCGGCAAGACCCTGGACGAATGGGTCGAGATCGTCCGTCGCGAGTGCCAGGAGACCAAGCCCCGCGCCCGCACCGACTGGCTGAAGGCGACCTATGGCATCGGCCAGAACCGCGCCGCCGCCATCTTCGGGGTCGCCTTCCCCTCGCAGATGGGCTGGGACGACGCCGACGGCCTGCGCGCGACGCTGTGGACCGACCCGGCCGCCCTGGCGATCCTGGAAGCGGTCGAGGCCGCCGTCGCCGACTTCGAAGGCCTGGTCACCGGCCAGCGCAAGGGCTTCACGGCGTGGTCGCGGAAGTCGCAGTTCGCGGCGTTGAAGCCGATCAAGGGCGCCACGGCGATGCTGGGCCTGGCGGTCGAGCCGGACGCCGCTCCGGGCCTGCTGGAGCCCAAGAACGAAGGCTGGTCCGAACGTCTGAAGGCCAAGCTGCCGCTGGCGTCGCCGGACGAGGTCGATGACAAGGTCAAGGCGTTGCTGAAGGCGGCGTGGGAACGGTCCTAGGCAGACTGAGCGCTCCTCTTCCGCACCCAACCTCCACCCTAGGAACGCCCCTCCCCGGCCGCCGTTGGTCTCTCACCTCAGGGAGACCCACCATGTCCAACGAAGCCGATCTCACCGCCAAGTTCTGGAAAGCGCTCAAGTCCGACCGCACCGTGATGCTGGGCCTGCCCGACGTCGACGGCGGCCGCGCCCAGCCGATGACCGCCCTGATCGAGGGCGACCATTCCGGGCCGATCTGGATCTTCACCTCGTCGGAGACCGATCTGATCCATTCGTTGGATCAGCAGGGCCGTGACGCCTTCATCCATTTCCAGGACAAGGGTCACCACGTCTTCGCCGCGGTCGACGGAACCTTGCGGATCGACACTGACCGCGAGACGATCGATCGCCTCTGGAACCCCTTCATCGCCGCCTGGTTCGAGGGCAAGGACGATCCCAAGCTGCGCCTGCTGCGCTTCGAGCCGGCCGACGCCCAGATCTGGCTGAACGAGAACAGCCTGTTCGCCGGCGTGAAGCTGATGCTCGGCGCCGACCCCAAGCGCGAATACAAGGACAAGGTTGGCGAGGTGCGACTGAACTAGCGCCTCTCGCTAGCGCTCATCGCGGCGCGGATCCGGTGCATGACGGAAGGGCGAGAACTCTTCCGTCAGCATCTCGATGTCGTGCTCGACCGCCTCGCGTTCCCGCTCCAGGTAGCGGGCCACCGGCTCGCGCAGGGCCGGGTCGGCGATCCAGTGCGCGGAATAGACCGCGCTGGGCAGATACCCGCGCGCGATCTTGTGCTGGCCCTGCGCGCCGGCCTCGACGCGCGGCAGGCCCAGCCGGATCGCGTGCTCAATGGCCTGGTAGTAGCAGAGCTCGAAGTGGAGGAACGGCACGTCCTCGGTGCAGCCCCAATGGCGGCCGTAGAGGCAGTCGCGCCCCAGCAGGTTCAGCGCGCCGGCGATCCAGGGGCCTCCAGGACGACGGGCCATGATCAACAGCACCTTGTCGGCCATCCGCTCCTGCAGCAGCGAGAAGAAGCGGCGGTTCAAATACGGCCGGCCCCACTTGCGCGAGCCGGTGTCCATGTAGAAGCCGAAGAAGGCGTCCCAGTGCGCTTCGGTCAGCTCATCGCCCGTCAGCGCGACGATCTCGAGCCCGTCCTGGGCGTCGCGGCGCTCACGGCGGATGGTCTTGCGGCGGTTGGCCGACAGCGCGGCCAGGAAGTCGTCGAAGGTCGCGTAGCCTCGGTTCTCCCAGTGGTACTGCTGGTCCTGGCGCAGCAGCATGCCACGCTGCCCCATCCAGTCCCACTCGTCCTGCAGCGGGAAGGTCACGTGCAGTGACGAGGCCTCCAGCCGCTGGCACAGGGTCAAGGCGCCGCCCAGCAAGGCCATGCGCCCCTCGTCGACATCGACATCCGGCCGCACGATCAGCCGCGAGCCCGTCACCGGCGAAAACGGCGAGGAACACTGGAGCTTGGGATAGTACTGCCCGCCGGCCCGCTCGTAGGCGTCGGCCCAGGCGTGATCGAAGACGTATTCGCCCTGGCTGTGGGACTTCAGATAGAGCGGCATGACGCCCGCCACGACGTTGTTGTCGTCCAGCACCGACAGATGATGTGCGGCCCAGCCGGTCCGGGCGGAGACGCAGCCGCTCTCTTCCAGGATCGACAGGAAGTCGTAGCTGACGAACGGGTCGCCGGTGGGGGCGGCGCAGGCGTCCCAGGCGTCCTCGCCGATATCGGTGATCTCGCGATGGACGCGAACCGCCGACTGGACTGAAGTCACGCCGTGAAGCCCTCGAAGATCAGGTTGTCGCAATGGTCCTGCACGCCTTCCCACTGGTCGGGGCTGCGGACCGTCCATGCGATGATCGGCATGCCCTTGGCGCGATATAGGTCGGCGCGCGGGCTGGGCAACATGTCCAGGCCCAAGGCCAGGAAATCAGGGCGCGCCAGCTCGACCTGCTCCAGCGCCGCCAGCGACTTGCGCATTTCGGGGGCGAGTTTGCGGGCGCCCTCGTCGTTCCAGCTATAGCTGTCCAAGCCGCGCAGGATCTGCGGGTGATGGTCGGCGAACCAAGCGTGTGAGTACGGATTGAAACCGATGACGGCGGTCGGGCCGTTGTGGTCGACCAGCACGTCGGTGACCCGCTTCTCCAGCGGCCCGACATCGCCGAACGGCGTCTTCAGCTCGATGAAGACCATGGCGCGGTGGCCGATCATGGTCAGGGTGTCGGCGAGCGTCGGGATGGTCTCGTCGGTCCCCTTCAGCGCAAAGGTCGCCAGTTCGGCGGCGGAGTGATCGCGCAGGCGCCCTTCCCGGCCAGTCATCCGCTCCAGGCGCTCGTCGTGGAAGACCACCGCCTCGCCGTCGGCGGTCAGCTGGACGTCCAGCTCGATGCCATAGCCGCCCGCGCAGGCGGCCTGGAAGGCGGCCAGGCTGTTCTCCGGCGCGCCGTCAGGGGTCCAGAGGCCGCGATGGGCCACCGGCGGATCGAACAGGCGCTCCCACGCCTCGCCGAAGACATCGGTCGAGGGGCGTTCGCGCGAGCGCATCAGGCGATCTCCACCACCGCGTCCACCTCGACCGCAAAGCCGAGGGGCAGCTTGTAGACGCCCACCGCCGAGCGGGCGTGGCGACCGGCGTCACCCAGCACCTCGACCATCAGGTCCGAGCAGCCGTTGATGACCTTGGGGATGTCGATGAAGTCGGGACCGGCCTGGACGAAGCCGCCCAGCTTCACGACGCGGACGACGCGGTCCAGGTCGCCCTCGCAGGCGGCCTTCATCTGGGCCAGCAGGTTGACGCCGCACAGCCGGGCGGCCTTCTGGGCGGTCTCCAGGTCGACGTCGACGCCGACCGTGCCCTTGACGCCGCCATCGGGCGCGATCGAGATCTGGCCGGAGATGTGCACGAGGTTGCCGGTGCGGACGAAGGTCACGTAGTTGGCCACGGGAGCCACCGGCTCGGGCAGCTCGATCCCGATCGCCTTCAGACGTTCCTCGACCTTCGACATGCACGCGCTCCCTTGAACTGGTGCGGCATGCTTAACGCGGGTCTTGAGAGGGCAAAAGAAAAAAGGCCCGGACCGTGCGGTCCGAGCCTTTCAATCTTCAGTTCTAGCAGCGCTTAGCGAGCGGCTTGGAACTTCTCGACGGCGGCGCTGGCGCGTTCGTTCAGCGGCTTCACCGAGTCCTTGATCGAGGCCGAGACGATCTCCGAGGCCTTGCTGACCTGGGCGATGTAGGCTTCCAGAGCCGACTTGGCCCAAGCGGTCTGCAGCTCCATGGCTTCCTGGACGCTCTTGGCGCCGGCCAGCGACTTGGCGGCGGCGACCTGATCTTCCACGGCCTTCTTCGAGTAGGCGAAGGTCTGGGCGCCCAGGGCTTCAGCGCCCTTGGTGGCGGCGGTCACCGAAGCGACGACGGCTTCCAGGTTCTTCTTCGAGTGGGTGTTGGCTTCGGCCAGGGCGGCCAGCGACTTCTCGACGCCGTCCTTGAACGCTTGGTTCGAAGCGGCGGTGTATTGCTCGACGGTGTTCTTGACGGTTTCGGCGGCGGCCATGGGAAGTCTCCTGGGGAGGGATCTGACGCGAAAGTCGGAGCGGGGCGAACGGACGGGCTGCAACCCGGCCATCTGCGCTTGGAACACCGCGGTTCTCTCATGTTGCAGTGCAGCAGTCAACGATTTTGTGCAGCGCACCATGACGTAACGTCATCAGCGACCAAGCTGCAGCATTGGAACCACGCGCCTCTTATTTTTGCGGCTGCGGCAACATCGCTCACCAGTTGTTTACTTTAGCGAAAGGCCGCTTCCATCATGCTACTGGTCACACGTGTCGCGGCGCCCAACCGCTTCCCAGTTCAAATGACGGACGTCGCTTCATGTTCGCCAAGCTTACCTCCGCCCGCTCCCTGCTCGCCGCCGCCGGCCTGGCGTTGTCGTGCCTCGTCGGCGCGCTCGCCCCGACCCCGGCTTCGGCGGCCATACCCTATCTGCAGCTGAACGCTCAGGAGCCGAAATACGCGGCGATCGTGATCGACGCCAATTCGGGCGAAGTCCTTTACGACAAAAGGGCTGACAGCCCGCGCTACCCGGCGTCCGTGACCAAGGTGATGACCCTGTACCTGACCTTCGAGGCGCTGAGCGAAGGCCGCCTGAAGCTGACGGATCGGGTCACCATGTCGCCCCGCGCGGCGGCCCAGGCCCCGACCAAGATCGGCATCTCGCCGGGCGACAGCCTGTCGGTCGACGAGGCCATCAAGGCCATGACCGTGAAGTCGGCCAACGACGTGGCCGTGGCCATGGCCGAGCGACTCGCCGGCAGTGAGTCGCGCTTCGCCGCCCTGATGACCCTGCGTGGTCAGGAACTGGGCATGCGCAACAGCCGCTTCGTGAACGCTTCGGGCCTGCCCGACAGCCGCCAGATCTCGACGGCCCGCGACCTGGCCATCCTGTCGCGCGCCACCATGCGCGACTTCCCGCAGTACTATTCGTACTTCTCGGTGAAGGGCTTCTACTTCCGGGGCAACTACGTCAAAGGCCACAACCGCCTGCTGGACAGCATGGAAGGGTTCGACGGCCTGAAGACCGGCTACACCAACGCCTCGGGCTTCAACCTCGCCGGCTCGGCCGTGCGCGACGGTCGTCGCCTGATCGCCGTGGTCCTGGGCGGCCCCTCGACCGCCTGGCGCGACAACAACATGGAACACCTGCTGCTGACGGGCTTCGACGTGATGAAGCGTCGCTCGCGGGGCGAGCGCACCACTATCGCCGCCAACATTTATGAAGACGAGCCGACCGGCCCGATCGAGCGTCCCTCGGTCGAACAGGGCGACGGCGACCAGGCCGGCCTGCGCATCGTGCTGACCGACAACCCGCGCCCGCCGGCGCCGGTGAAGGTCTCCCCCACCCTGCGCGGCGCCCAGGAAGCCGCCAAGCCGGCTCCGAAGATCGTGGCCGCGAAGACCCCCGCCAAGAAGCCGAAGGGCGAATGGGGCGTGCAGGTCGGCGCGTTCAAGTCCAAGTCGCTGGCCAACGACCAGCTGAAGCTGGTTCGCAGCCGCTTCGCCAAGATGGTCGCCGACGCCGAGGGCGCGGTCGAAGGCGCCGCCGGCGGGGCGTTCCGCGCCCAGTTCCAGGGCCTGACCTCCGACGCCGCCCGCGAGGCCTGCTCGGCCCTGAAGGCCAAGCGCATGCCCTGCATGGTGCTGTCGCCGCGCTAGGCCGTCCGCACCGCCAGAAACAAGAAACCCCGGAGGGCGACCTCCGGGGTTTTGCTTTTCTAGGCCTCCGCCATCACCTTGCCGATCAGCCGGGCCAGTCGTCCCACGCCCTCTTCGATCTGCGCGTCGGTCGGTAGCGAGTAGCTGAGGCGGATGGCGTTGGCCGTCTTCACCTCGGCGAAGAACGGCGCGCCAGGCACGAAGGCCACCCGCTCTTCCTCGATCGCCCGGGCCAGCAGATCGGCGCCGTCGATCCCTTCCGGCAGGTCGATCCAGACGAACATGCCGCCGTCTGGCTGCGACCAGGTCACGCCCGGCGGCATGGTCCGCTCCAGGGCGTCCAGCATCACCCGCCCCTTGGCGCCGTAAGCCCCGCGCAGGCGGTGCAGGTGCTGGTCATAGCCTTCCGAGACCGCGCGATGGGCGACCATCTGGTTAATGGTCGAGACGTGCAGGTCCGCGCCCTGCTTGAGCAGGACCAGCTTCTCGATCACGGGCTTGGGCCCACAGACCCAGCCGATGCGCAGCGCCGGCGACAGGGTCTTGGACAGGGTGCCCAGGAACATGGTTCGCGCCTGGTCGATGCCGCCCGAGCGCGCGATATCCAACGCCAGCAGGGTCGGCGTCGGCTCGCCGGCGAAGCGCAGCTCGCGATAGGCCGCGTCCTCGACCAGGGTCATGTCCAACGTAGCGGCCATGTCGAGGATAGCCTCGCGCTCGGCCAGGGTCAGGCTGACGCCGGTCGGGTTGGCGAAGTCGGGCACGAAGTAGCCCAGCGCGCCCTGCGGCAGGTCGGTCGCCTCGCCCTTCAGCGCCGCGTCCGGCAGGTCGCGATAGGCCGGCTGATAGCCGTTGAAGGCCTGCAGCGCGCCCAGATAGGTCGGCCGGGCCACGACGACGGTGTCGCCGGGGCTGACGAACAGCTTGCCGATCAGGTCCAGCGCCTGCTGCGAGCCGGCGGTCAGCATGATGTTGGCGGGGTCGCACGGCATGCCGTCGCGGGTCATGCGCTCTGCGATCCATTCGCGCAGCGGCAGGTAGCCCTCGCTGACGGAGTACTGCAGCGCCTGCTTGGCCAGCACCGGATCGGCCAGCACGGCGGCGTAGTCGGCCTGGATCCGCTCGGCCGGGAACAGGCTGGGGTCGGGAATGCCGCCGGCGAACGACAGGATGTCGGGCTGGTCCAGCAGCTTGAGAAGCTCGCGGATTTCGCTGGCGCGGACGCGGTCCATGCGCGTGCTGAACCGCTCTGCCCAGTCGATGGGTTGGGTAGTCATGGGGTGATCAAAGTCCGAAACTGAAATGACGCTATGAGCCGCACGACGGCTCGCTCTGAACAGAAATCAGAGCGTCATACCGAGCAGGTTTGGCCCGACGAGCGGCGGCGCCAGAAGCGTTCGCGGTTGATCATGGCGCTAGTCGTAGCTCAGCTGCGCCGCTTGATCAAACGATCCCGCGCGGCATTCAGCTGGGCGGCCAGGCCCTCGGTGCCGCCCTTGTCGGGATGGGCCATCTGGATCAGGCGTGTATAGGCCGCCTTGACCTCGGCCAGGGTCGCCTCGGGACCGACGCCGAGCAGAGCGCGGGCTTCCGACAGGCTCAGCTCGGCCTTGGGCGGCTGGACGATCTCGCGCCGCACCACCGGCCGCCGGCGCGCCTCGGTGGCGCTCCACAGGCCCAGCAGCACCAGCACCGCCGAGACCTCCCAGGCCGAGCGCATGCCGGCATAGGCGCCTCCAGCGAAGGCCACGACAGCCGTCACGCCCGCCCCGACCCGCCAGCCGTCGCCCTTGAGGATCGAGCGGCGCGGCCAGAGCAGGACGGCCAGTATGGCCACGCCCAGCAGCAGATAGATCATCGGTGCTCCGGATACGAAAACGGGCGGCGGGGTAAACCCAGCCGCCCGCTCAATTCATGTAGCCCTTGGGCTACTGCGCCGCCAGCATGGTCTCGCCGGAATAGGCCGACAGGCCCAGGCTGTGCATCAGGGCGCGCAGTTCCTGGCGCGCGGCCAGGTGCTGCAGCGACACCGGAACGGGGCGTACCTGCGGCGACAGGTCGGCGATGGTCAGGCCGAACGGGAACAGCTCGCGATAAATGACGCGGTCGCGCAGGCCGGGGCCGATGCGGAAGCCGACGCGCTTGGCCAGAGCCGTCAGACGGTCCTCCAAGCGCTTACGGTTGCGGGCCTCGGTGGTGGCCAGGCGGTTGCGCAGCACCACCCAGTCCATCGCCTGGCGCTGGCCCGACAGGGCGCGCTGCTTGCGGCCTTCCCAGACGGTCAGCGAATAGAGGCTGGGCTTGGTCAGCTCCATGGACACCGGATCGACCGTGCCCAGCATGTCGAAGTCGACAAAGCTGTCGTTCATCGGCGTGACCACCAGGTCCGCGCGGCCGTGGGCCAGGCGGGTGATGGCGCTATCGCCGCCGGGCGTGTCGATCAGGATGAAGTCGCATTCCTCGGCCGCCTTGGCGAAGGCGGCTTCGAAACCGGCGACCTGCTCCTCTTCCGACTTCTCGGCCAGGGCGATGTCGTTGTCGCTGAGGGTCAGGGACAGCGGCATGGGCAGGTCCAGCTTCTTGCTGGCCGTCCAGGCGGTGCGGTTCTCGAAGAACCGGCCCGAGGTGCGTTGGCGAAGGTCCAGGTCCAGCACGGCGACCTTGGCGCCGCCGTACAGCAGCGCGGTCACCAGGTGCACGGCGATGGTCGACTTGCCGGCCCCGCCTTTTTCGTTGCCGACGACGATGACGCGCGTTTCGGCCATGGTTCGATCCTTGATGCGCCGCGACTCGCACGGCCTTGGACTGAAGGTTAACACGATGTTACCAGCGCCCTACGAGGTCAACCGGTTCAATCCACAGGCTTAATTGTCGCACCCCAAAAGCGCGCTCACGCAACGGACGGTGGACCTGCGCAAGCCACGGGGCCATAAGCGCGGCCTGTCCGCGTGGAGGCCCAGCCATGACCCAGATCGTCCGCACCGTCGCGCAGATGCGCGAGCACGTCCGCGCCTGGAAGGCCGCCGGCCAGCGCGTGGCCCTGGTCCCGACCATGGGCGCCCTGCACGAGGGTCACCTGTCCTTGATCAAGCTGGCGCAAGCGAACGCCGACCGGGTGGTCGCCACCGTTTTCGTCAATCCTAAGCAGTTCGCCCCGCACGAGGACTTCGACGCCTATCCGCGTGGCGAGGCCGCCGATGTCGAGAAGCTGGCCAGTGTCGGCTGCGACCTGCTGTTCGCTCCGAACGGCGCGGAGATGTACGCCCCCGGCTTCGCCACCGCGATCAGCGTCTCGGGCGTCTCCGAACCGCTGGAAGGCGCGGCGCGGCCGCAGTTCTTCGGCGGCGTCGCCACCGTGGTCGCCAAGCTGTTTATCCAGAGCCAGGCCGATGTCGCCGTGTTCGGCGAGAAGGACTACCAGCAGCTGCAGGTGGTCAAGCGCATGGCCCGCGACCTGGACATCCCGATCGAGATCATCGGCGCGCCGACGGCGCGCGCCGAGGACGGCTTGGCTCTCTCCTCGCGCAACGCCTACCTGTCGCCTGAGGAGCGCGCCGCCGCCGTGGCCCTGCCCACGGCCATGAAGGCCGCCGCCGCCGCGGTCGCCGCCGGCGGTCGCATCGACGAGGCCGAGCAAACGGCGACGGCCGCCCTGAAGGCGGCCGGTTTCGGTCAGGTCGACTATGTGGAAATCCGCGAGGCCAGCGATCTGTCGCGCCTGGGTCCCGGGTCCATCGGCGACGCCGAAGGCCGCATCCTGGTCGCCGCGTGGCTGGGCAAGACGCGGCTGATCGACAATATGGCCGTCTAGGACCTGAGGCCTAGACGGGCTTGAGCGCGATCAACAGCCCCGCGATCAGGCCTACGAACAGCATCCCCACGCCCAAGGCCGCGAAACTGGCTTTCATGGTCGTCTCTCCCTCATCCCCTGCGACGAGATGACACGCGCCCTGGTTGCTATTTAGCTAACACCACATCCAAAAGTTATTTGGGCGAGCGTTACCAGGCGCCCAGTTCGCGCAGCTGGCGGGCGAGATCGGCCGGCATGTCGGCGGCTTCGCGCTCGGTCAGGTCCGGCGGCGCGTCCTCGGGCTTGAGATAGCGCCAGCCCTGGAAGGCCCGGCGCGGTTGCGGCGCGACGCGGATGATCGGCGGATCGACCGTGACTTCGCAGCGCGACGCCGCGCCCTCGCCGATCGTGTCGATGGCCAGGATCGTCTGACGGCAGAGAATCTGGCCCTTGAACACCCGATACAGCGAGCCGCCGTCCAGGACCTCGTCGACCCGCTTGGGCGTCATGCGGGTGTGCATGACCCAGGGCTGGCTCTTGTCCTTGTGCCAGTCCAGGAGATCTTCGATCGTCTCGCAGCCAACGACCAGCTTGATGATGTGCAACGCCATGGGCGCTAGATAGCGCGTCGTACGAATAGCGCCAGAGGGGCGCGATAACCTTACCGTTCGCTCCGCGGGGGAAACCCGTCGACGGTCTATATGACAGCGTTATCCCTTAGCTATCGCGTTCATGTGGGGGCGTGATCCGAGCCCGGGGGGCTCCAAACCGCCGTTTCGGACGCCTGTGGGAGGGCGTCCGCAGCGGCGGTCTTCGTTTGGGGTTATGCTCGGCGGGGGATGGGGATTTATCACCCTCTCCCTTGGGAGAGGGTGAGCAAGGCACGAGCATTCACCGCCCTTTATCCCCGGCTCCAAAACCTGCCGTACAGTTCTCCCACCTCGTCGCGAGGAAAGGGCGCATGGCCAGCGACCGTTGCGGCGGCGGGGTGTGATCGAGCGGGGCCAGGTCCGAGGGGGATACTCGGACGGTCCGGGGACCTGGTTGCTGGC
>JAEXJH010000365.1 GCA_023445955.1 Pseudomonadota bacterium | reverse complement strand
TGACGCCCAGCACCGTCGCGTTCTTGATGCGGCGGGTCGGATCGTTCGGGCGCGGATCGCCGCCGCCCGGGCGGACGATGTACTGCGCGAAGGGCTGCACCTTCAGCCACGGCGCGACCGCCGCCTGATAGGACGCCTCGAAGGCGAGCTCCGACGAGCGGACCGGCGTGCCGCCGCCGGCCGCGCGGTCGGCGTCGCGGGCGCGGTCGCTGATATGCGCGTAGGCCGCCGCGATGCCGAACACGTCGTCGGGACGGCCGGGAACGAAGCCCTTGGCGTTGAAGCCAGCGTCGAAATAGTAGTCGATCAGGTTGCGGTTCTGCCGCGGCGCGAACACGGCGCGGGCGAAGACCGACAGGCTCTGCTCGGGAGACGGCGTCGGATCCTTGAGATCCTTGCTCCCGCCGCTCTGCCAGATCGTCTGGTCGATCACGCCGTAGAGCGCGTAGGACCCGTCATGCGTGACGCGGGCGAAGCGCAGGTCCGGGAAGTCGAGCGAGTTGTACCAGGCGCCGACCTTGTACACGCCGGGCAGCCCGCCGCCCTCGCCCTTGTTCTCGTAGATCAGTTCGCCGATGGCGAAGGCCCCGGCGTTGATCGGGAAATCGGTGTTGTGCTTGTTCTTGAGGTTGTCGCCGGCCGGATCGCCGTTGTAGAGGCCGGCCTGGAACGACCAGGCGTCGTTGAACTTCACCAGCGCATGCACGCCCGGCGTCGGCACCGGATAGGCGGGGCCGCCCGAGGGCAGGTCGGTGCCGTTGAGGCCCGGCCAGCCGAAGGTCGAGTTCACGAACAGGCCCGCGGTGTCGCTGGTCGCGAAGTCGCCGTCGGCGGCGAGCTGGCCGATCTTGATCTCGACGGCGTCGTCGAACAGTTTTTGCTTGAGATAGACCTCGCCGAGCCGGATGGCCGGCGTCGCCTCGATGTTCGAGATGGTCAGCAGGTTGCCGATCTCGCGGGTGGTGAGGCCCTGACCGTCGATGAAGTACGAGCCGACATAGAGCTCGCCGCCGGTCCAGCCGACGAGCTTCTCCATGTCGAGCGTGAGGCCGAGCTGCAAGAGGCCCGAATAGGCCTCGCCGCGCCGGATGCCGCCGGACGGGTTGAACGACAGGTCGGCCGTGTAGTCGGCTTCGAACTGGATTCCCTGCTCGAGCAGCTTGGTGCGCGCCCCGCCCCAGTCGCCCGTCAGCGCCTCGCGCTCGGACAGGTCGCCGGCGTAGTTCGGCGGACCGTCTTCGGCCTTGGCCGCATGGGCGAAGAGGCCGACGGCCGTCGCAGTCAAGAGCGCCTGGACGGCGCGGAGCCGTGGCGAGTGCGAGAGTTTCATGTGGTCAGTCCCCGAACCTGAGTCGTCTAAGCGGTCGTCGCCCCCGAACGGGCCATGACCCGTCCGCCCCGTGGCGCGTCCGCGGAAGCCGATACGTATGTTATGTTATAACATCGCGTACAAGCCCGATGCCACAGGATAACGTTCCTGTGACTGTCATGACAGCTGACTGACACGACTTCTCGCAGCCGCGAAGACGAATACGAAGCCGCTGTGTCTTATGGAAGAATTCTAGTCTGCTACCTCAGACGAGGCGCTGGTTTCGACCGAAACGAAAAAGGCCCCGGCTTTCGCCGGGGCCTTTCGAGACAAGTCTTGGAGAGGACGATCAGAAGTCGCGCTGGACGCGGAGACGACCGACGAAGGCGTCCTTGTCCTTCGGACCCGTGTAGCCGATGTCGGCCTTCTTCAGGTTCTTCACGTAGACGAGTTCGCCACCGATATCGAGCTTCTTGACCGGCGACCAAACCAGGTTGCCGGTGATGGTGCCGGCCTTCCAGTCGTCGGCGACCGCGACCGCCTTGTTGTAGTTCTGCTGGACGTAGCTGACCTGCAGCGTCGAGCGCCACTTCGGCGACCAGTAGTGCAGCACGCCGAGGTTGGCGTTGAAGGTCTTGGTCTTCTCGATCTTGCCGCCGACGCCCGGCACCCAGTCGAAGATCGGCTGGAAGCTGTTCACGACGTTCTGGGTCTGGCCCGAGCCGTTGTTGTTGTCGGTGAGGCCGTTGTAGGAGGTGCCGGCGCCGTTGGTGTACGCGGCCTGACCCCAGATGAAGTCGCCCTTGGCGTCCGAGGTGTTGGCGGTCGGCAGGTTGACCTTCAGGCCGCCCTGGACACCCCAGCCCCACTCGCTGTCCGCGCCGACGAGGGCCGGAACGCGCGCGCCGTCAGCCGGCTCGATGCGGTGCAGGACGCCCGAGAGCTGAGCCTCGCCCCAGCCCTGCTTGACGCGCAGGTTGGCGACGATGTCCGGCACTTCCTGGCCGCTGTTGAGCAGCGACTGGGCGGTGTTGAAGTAGCGGGCGGTCTTGTCTTCGAGCGAGACGCTCGCCGAGAAGTCGCCGACCTTCAGCGTGTAGGCCAGCACCGCGAGGGTACGGTCCGAGATGAAGGGGTTCATGAAGGTGGTGTAGGGCTTGAAGTCCCAGAAGCTGTCCGTGACACCGGCGGTCAGGCCGGCGAACTGCACGAACGCCTGGTCGAACAGGGCGTCGTCGCCGAAGTTCGCGTTCTGGATCTGGGCGCGACGGTCGACCGCGTTGGCGGTGCCGGTCTCACGCTGGAACTGCAGGCGGACGAAGGTGCGGAGCGCGCCGTACTCGGTGTCGGTGCGGGCGTCGAACCAGACGCGAGCGCGGACGCGGTAGCCGGTCCGGTTGAACTCGTCTTCCTTCTTGTTCAGCGTGTTCGGGTTGTCGAGGAGCTCGCCCGAGGTCATTTCGAGGCGGGCGAAGCCGCCGACCTGAAGGCAGGTCTCGGTGCCCGGAATGTAGAAGAAGCCGGTGCTGCCCTTGATGTCGCAGACCTTCACGTAGTCGACGGGCTCGGCGCCCGGCAGGTCAGCCGCGTTAGCGACGCCCGTCATGGTGACGAGAGCGGCGGCCGAACCGAGCACCAGGCTCTTGACCAGTTTCATTGGGAAGTCCTCCAACCCCGTTCGGCGGGCAAAGCCCTGCCTTCGCCGGCCCGACCGGCGTGACAAATCTCAGTGGTTTTGACCGCCGATCCCCCGACGATCGCGACTCCAGCCCCAAGTCCGTGTCGCAGATCGACCATATTCGTGGCGGCGTTCGGCGCAAGCGGGATCACGATTGTGACGGTCCCAAATCGTTCCTTTGGTTCGCGCTGTGGCTGGAATGCCACGCGATTGACCCCCTTGGGCTTTCAGATCGCGGCTGGAACGAGTCGCTCAATTGAGGCGTAAAGAGTCTCTTAATCCGACGGCCGGGCGAAGACCCTCCCGCCAGAGCGCCACATTTGAGCAAAGTTCGGCGAAACGTCTTGTTGGCCTTCGCCGGCGGCGCTTGGCGCGGTCGGGCGGTGAGGCGTATGGG
>JAEXJH010000364.1 GCA_023445955.1 Pseudomonadota bacterium | reverse complement strand
GGGGCCGCTGTTCTCGCTGGAAGAACGGGTCGCCATCCTGGAGAAGGAGACGGCGCACCTGACCAAGGTCGCCGAGATCGAGGTCCGGCCGTTCGAGAGCCTGCTGATGCACTTCGCCCGCGAGGTGGACGCCCAGATGATCGTGCGCGGCCTGCGGGCCGTGGCCGACTTCGAGTACGAATTCCAGATGACGGCGATGAACCAGCAGCTGGACCGCGAAATCGAGACCGTCTTCCTGATGGCCGATCCGCGCCACCAGGCGATCGCGTCGCGGCTGGTCAAAGAGATCGCGGCCTTGGGCGGCGACATCGCCAAGTTCGTGCCGCAGGGCGTGGCGGAGCAACTGTTGGCCAAGGTCGGCAAGCGCTGATCGACAAATTCGCGAGGCGGTGTCGGATCGCCGCCTCGCCGTGCGTCCTTGGGGTATCGCAGCCCGGAGACCACCGATGAGCCCGACCATCACCGCCTTCAAGACCTCACCCGACCGCGGCCGGGGCCTGGCGCGCGACATGGCGGTCCGGTGGGCGCTGGAAGAGGTGGGCCAGCCGTATGACGTGCGCCTGGTGACCTTTCCCGAGATGAAGGCGCCCGCCCACATGGCCGTGCAGCCTTTCGGCCAGATCCCGACCTACGAAAACGGCGACCTGGTCCTGTTCGAGTCCGGGGCCATCGTCTTTCACATCGCCGAGCGCCACGGCGGGTTGCTGCCGAAGGACGCCGACGCCCGGTCGCGGGTCCTGACCTGGATGTTCGCCGCCGTCAGCACCGTGCAGCCGCCGATCGTCGAGTTCGGCATGGCCATGATCCTGGAGCGCGACAAGCCCTGGTTCGAGGCGCGCCAGCCGATGCTGGAGCAGGCCGTCCGTACGCGACTGGACCAGCTCGCCAATCGTCTGGGCGACGCCGATTGGCTGGAGGGCGATTTCAGCGCCGGCGACCTCATGATGGTGGTGGTGCTGCGCCGGCTGGGCTCGTCCGGGATCCTGAACGACTATCCGACGCTTTCGGCCTATGTCGCCCGGGCTGAGGCCCGCCCCGCCTTCCAGCGCGCTTTCGACGACCAGCTCGCCGTATTCAAAGCCGCGTCAGAAGCTTAGCCGTCGCCCCGATCCGGCCGGAATCGTGCGGTTCAACGGTCGTCGCACTTGTCGGGGCGGCCGTGGCGTTCTACGCCGACCCCCGACTGTTCTGTTCGGGGATTTCGATGAAGCTCGCCATGACCGCCGCCGCCCTGGCGCTTTTCGCCACGACGGCCTCGGCCCAAACGGCCGCCGATTGGCGCACGCCCGACCCGAACAACGTCATCGTCGTCGAGACCAACAAAGGCCGGATCATCGCCGAGCTGGATCCGGTCGTTGCGCCCAACCACGTCGAACGCGTGCGCAGTTTGGTGAAGAGCGGCTTCTATGACGGCCTGACCTTCTTCCGGGTCATCAACGACTTCATGGCCCAGACGGGCGATCCCAAGAACACCGGCGAGGGCGGTTCGGATCAGCCAAACCTGACGGCCGAGTTCACCTTCCGCCGCGGCATGGACATGCCGCTGGGCGCGGGCTTCAAGATGGGCAGCACCGAGCTGGGCTGGATCGGCGCTCTGCCGGTCAGCAGCCAGAACTCGACCCTGGCCCTGATGACCGCCGACAAGAAGGTCGCCAGCTGGGGCAACTTCTGCCCGGGCGTGTTGGGCATGGCCCGCGCCGGCGATCCCAACAGCGCCAACAGCCAGTTCTTCTTCATGCGACAGGCCAACGACTCGCTGGACAAGACCTACACCGCCTTCGGCCGCGTGCTGTCGGGCCTGGAGGTCGTGCGCGCCATCAAGACCGGCGAGCCGGCGCCGGATCCGCAGGACAAGATGATCAGCGTGAAGATGCTGGCCGACCTGCCGGCCGACAAGCGTCCCTCGGTCAA
The DNA here is from genome assembly GCA_023445955.1 of Pseudomonadota bacterium. Taxonomy (GTDB): domain Bacteria; phylum Pseudomonadota; class Alphaproteobacteria; order Caulobacterales; family Caulobacteraceae; genus Caulobacter. Next base: position 3,396 of record JAEXJH010000364.1, on the reverse strand, counting down.
GGTGATGAACACCAACTCGGCCGCCTTCAAGGATATCGTGACCAAGCGCCAGGCCGCGATGGGCGCCAGCTTCACCAATTGCGACGTCGACGTGCCCGTGCAAGTTAAGTGACATGACCTTCTCGCGCGCGCTCCTGGCCGGGCTCTGCCTGGCGTCGATCACCGGCTCGGTCCTGGCGGCGACGCCGGCGGCCAAGCCCACCGAGGCTGCTAAACCTTCTGAACAAGATTGGCGCACGCCGGCTCCGGACACGGTGATGGTGATCGACACCAACAAGGGGCGCGTGCTGGTCGAACTGGTCCCGGACGTCGCGCCGAACCACGTGGCGCGACTGCAGGAGTTGACCCGCGCGGGGGCCTATGATGGTCGCACCTTCTTCCGGGTCATCGACCGGTTCATGGCCCAGACCGGCGATCCGACCAACACGGGCGAGGGCGGCAGTGACAAGCCCAACCTCAAGGCCGAGTTCACCTTCCGCCGCAGCGCCCAGACGCCCTTCGCCGCAATGGCCGCCCCGGCTGGCCTGGAGGTCGGCTACCTGAAGTCGCTGCCGGTCGTCAGTCAGGCCTGGAGCTGGAGCGAGGTCACCGCCGACAAGAAGGTCTCGGCCTGGGGGACCTATTGCCCTGGCGTGATCGGCATGGCCCGCGAAGAGGGCAACGACACGGCCAACAGCCAGTTCTTCCTGATGCGCCAGCCGTACCCGTCGCTGGACAAGCGCTACACCGCCTTTGGCCGCGTGATCAGCGGCCTGGACGCCGTGCGCGCCATCAAGACCGGCGAGCCCGTGCCCGCGCCGCAGGACCTGATGCAGAAGGTTCGTCTGCTGTCGGACATTCCCGAAAACGAGCGCCCCAAGGTGCGGGTGATCGACCCGAAAGGGGCCTGGTTCGCGGCCGAGACCAAGCGTCTTCGCGCCGCCAAGGGCGCCGACTTCTCGGTGTGCGACATCGATCTTCCGGTCGAGGTTCGCTGAGACCTTCGCGGTTTCTGACCTCAACTTGGTTCACAGGCGGGCGTGAACCGCGCTAGAAGCGCGTTCACAACACTTGTCATCCAAGGGAAGACCATGTCGGCCGATCTCGAAAACACCCTGATCCTGACCCTCGAGAGCGGTCCGGTCACGATCAAGCTGCGTCCCGATCTGGCCCCGGGCCACGTCGCCCGCATCAAGGAACTGGTGCGCGAAGGCTTCTATGACGGCGTCGTCTTCCACCGCGTGATCCCGGGCTTCATGGCCCAGGGCGGCGATCCGTCGGGCACCGGCCGCGGCGGTTCGGACAAGCCGGACCTGAAGGCGGAATTCAACGACGAGCCGCACGTGCGCGGCGTGGTCTCGATGGCCCGCACCCCGAACCCGGACTCGGCCAACAGCCAGTTCTTCATCGTGTTCGACGACGCGACCTTCCTGGACAAGCAATACACCGTCTGGGGCCAGGTCGTCGAAGGCATGGAAAACGTCGACGCCCTGCCCAAGGGCGAGCCGCCGCGCGCGCCTGGCAAGATCGTCAGCGCCAAGATCGCCGCCGACGCCTAAGCGTTCCGCGCTATCGCTTCGAAGCGGCCTCGGACCTTGTCCGGGGCCGTTTCTATTTGGGGCTGCGGCGCAGGGTGACGACGATCGGCCGGTGATCCGAGCCCAGGGCCGGGCCGCGCTCGACGCTGACCGCGTGCCACTCGTTGCCGGCATAGACGTGGTCGATCGGCAGGAAGGCGGCGGGCGCGACCATGACGCGCGAGAACTGGCTGGCCGGCCAGGACGGAATGGCGCGGGTCCAGCGGCGCAAGCCCAACGCCTTGTCCTGACGCTTCAGGGTGAACGACCACGGCGTGGAGTTGAAGTCGCCGGTGACGATCGTGTTCTTGTGGTCCAGGCCCGAGACGAACTTGACCAGCTTGCGGCTCTGGGCCTGCTGCAGACCGGGCGGCACCGGCCAGGTGTAGTGGACGCCCACGACGGTGAATGGTCCCTTGGCGTCGGCCAGGGTCGCCCAGGCGCCGGACAGGTAGGGGCGCTCTGTTGGCATGCCGCCCCGGTCGAGCATCTTCTTACGGGAGAAGATCCAGGTCTCGCAGCGGCTGGCCTTGTCGCACGAGGCGAACGGGTAAGCGGTCTTCAGCGCCTGGATCACCGGCCAAGCCTCGCCGGCGCCTTCCTCCATGATCACGACATCGGCGTCCTGGGCCAGGATCCAGGCCAAGCTTTTCTCTGGCGTCTTGTTGTCATGCCAGATGTTGAACTGGACGATCTTGAGGTCGCTCTGTGCCGCCGTCGCCGGCTTGAAGCGCCACGAGGCCCACAGCTCGGGCAGCATCAGCACCGAGCACGCCAGCACGGTCGCCGCGCCCAGCCCGACCATCACCCAGCGCTCGCCGTCGCGCGCAAACGCGCCGCCGAGCACGCATGCCCCCACGCCCATCATCAACCACAGCGGCGCGGCGTGGGTGAAGGCGTCCAGGCGATCGCTGAAAGCCCCGCCCAGGCACACGGCCGCGAAGCCGAGGCCGACAAGGCCCAGCATCAGGGCCGTGCCGCGAACGAGAAGGCTGAGAAGCTGAACGATCAGGCGCATGGGTTCGCCCATAGCACGGCTCCGTGAAGGAAGCGTCGCTTACTCGCCCGGGTGGTAGAAGAAGCTGAGATTGCGAATGCGCTCGGCGCCGACCTGCAGGGATCCGGTGAAGACGCGCTGCGGCGCACCGCCGTTGGGTCCGGTGGCGCGGGCGGCCTTGTAGGCCGCCAGGTCCGGCGTCAGCTCCAGCACCACCTCGCCAAGATGGGCGTCCTTGGCGCGAAACAGCAGACCCTTGCCGTCGACACGGTAGCTGGCGGGCATCACCCGGATGCTGACCGTATGATAGGTCTGACCCAGTTCGTTCTGGCCCGTCGGACTGGTGACGTCGTCAAAGGCCAGGAAGATCGGGCCATAGTTCTCGGGCCGCTTGCCGTCTTCCCAGGCGACAAAGTCCGAAGGCTGGCCGATGTCCAACGAGGTCAGTTTCCAGTCGCCCGACTGAACCGCCGTTTCGGTGAAATAGAAGCCGGTCAGTTCGACGGCCGGATCGTGCTGGAAGTTGGCGGTCGAGGCGTCTGCGGGCGTGGCGACGGTTCGCGTCTCGCTAGGCGCCGCCGCTGGCGACGCTGCCTTCTGTTCGCAGGCGACAAGCATAAACAGGGACGCGAGCGCCGGAACCAGCAGGCGTTTCATGGCGAATTTCCCCCGCAGAATGTTGTTCTGCAAAATCATGCGGCCGTATCGCCGGGGTTGTCTATCCGGCTCGCGCGGCGCCGTATGTCTTGACGTCCCAGGTCCATCGTGCGCTTGAAGCCCGCCCATGCGCCTTTCCGACTTTGATTTCGACCTGCCCGAGGACCGTATCGCCCTGCGTCCGGC